>CAZAKU010000081.1:0-4002 GCA_964485765.1 uncultured Lentisphaerales bacterium | reverse complement strand
CAGTGCGTATCGAAATAACAACGTTCCACCCGGTTGGCATTCACAAGGAAAATACGCCCTACACCAAGAGCCGACAGCTGTGCCCACAGGCGACGCATAACCTTGGGACGCGGAAGAGCCAGCAAAAGATCGATGCCCGGGACATCAGGACGGCAGTCCCGCCCAGGGCGCAACAGCCCCTTATCAGGTGAAACTTCAAGCACCCCGGCGCGGCCCGCCGCGCCATCAATTTGCCCAACTCTAATAAAAGAACCGGGGTCAACACGCAAAACTGATGCTATATGCTGCGCCCTGACGTCAGATATAGCAAGGATCCCGTCAGCGCACAGCTCTTCACGTTCAAACAGAATGCGATTCACACAAGACCCTCATTCAATGCCGCGGTGCGTCAAACGTGCCTTCATAGACAATAGAGGCCGGACCGGTTTTTGTAACTTCCACTACCCGCCCATCGGAGACTCTGCCTCCAACTCTGAGCGTATCACCCGAAGCGCAAAGAACATCAATCGGTAATTTACAGCGTCCCTGCTCGACCATAACCACAGCGGAGGCAACGACTCCCGTACCGCAAGCCAGAGTTTCGTCCTCAACGCCGCGTTCATACGTTCGTAAAGCCAGGCTGCCGTCATCGCGCAGTAAAACAAAATCGGCATTTGTGCCTTCGGGCGAGAAGTTATGATCTTCGCGAATTGCACGGCCTGCACCCACAATATCCAATGCGGCAAGCTCTTCCACCTCCACCACGGCATGCGGCACACCGGTATTCACACTTCTGCAGAGGTAGGTCGACTCCCCGACATTTATGCTCACGGGGCCGGATCGATCTTTAGGCGGTGTCATACGTACACAAACCCTGCCATCTTCAAGGCACTCCGCTTCAAGGATTCCCGCAACCGTGGCTATACGCATTTGACGCGGAGCCAATCCGAGTTTATGGGCCAGTACCGCGATACAGCGGGTTGCGTTACCGCACATCTCCGCCTCGCCGCCATCGGGATTAAAAAAGCGCATACGAAAGGTTGCGTCTTCGTCGGGCTGGATCAAAACAACGCCTTCGCACCCAACTCCGGTACGGCGCGATGCAATCCGCGACAGCCACTCGCGCTCCTGCCATGGGAATTTTAGATCCATGTCATCAACAACTATAAAATCGTTGCCTGCTCCATGCATCTTTGTGAAATGGATCTTCATCGGAGTTACAGACCAAATACCCGTTCGAAGAGCATGTCCGAAAGTTTCTCAGGAGAATCAGCGCTTTCAGCCAGTGAGGGATGCTCCCCCTGAACCAGGATAAGGTCGGCCAAAATGCGCAGGGCTTCCGAGCGCACAACATCGTCGGCCTTCTCACGCTTTTCACCGTCGCCAATCATCGCCTCTTCCGCGTCTCGCAACTCATCGATTTCCGATTCTGCAGTCGCATCCTGCACCCGGTTGGAGAGAACCAGCGACACCTCATCGGTGTCATTCAGCTTCTTAACGCGATCAAGAACCCTGTTATAACGCTCAAAGTCCGGATCTTTGCTGCGGCGCAACTCTGTACGCGCGTTCAACTCGCCTACAATCGTATCGACATTGGAGATCTTTTCATATAGGGCCGGTGCCACCATGGTCCATGGCATAGGATTCGGCAAACGACTTTCACCCAGGTCCATAAAGTCATAAACCGAGGGGATAATTATATCGGGGGTCACTCCCTTAAGCTGGGTCGATCCGCCGGATATGCGATAGTAACTGGCCGTTGTAACCTTTATGCTCCCGTAGCGTGGGTCGTCGCTCAGAGGCCTGATAGTCTGTACCGAGCCTTTGCCATGTGTTCTGGAATCACCAACAAGTATCGCCCGACCGTAATCCTGAAGAGCTCCCGCCACAATCTCCGAGGCTGATGCGCTTAAGCGGTCAATCAATACAACCAGCGGCTTACGCCAAACCACGGATTCATCGGTATCGGGCAGAATATGAATCTTACGCGGCTCGCGGACCTGCACCACCGGCCCGCTTCTAATAAAGAGACCCGTCATCGAAATAGCTTCACGCAATGAACCTCCGCCATTGCCCCGCAAATCAAGGATTACGCCCTCAACACCGTTTGTACTCATTACCTTGAGCAATTCCGCCACATCATGCGAAGCGCTGCGATAATCATCTGCATCCTCGGAGTTCTGACGCATATTCGCGTAGAACGTAGGAAGGTCCACTACGCCGAGCCGGAAATTTCTGCCATTATGCTCTATCTCCATGACCTCGGAGTCTGCAGCCTGCTCCTCGAGCTTGACTTCATCGCGCACAATATCCACCAGCCGGGTACTCAACCCGGTAGAGCCCAACACCTGAAGCACAACCGTTGTTCCCTTCTCGCCACGGATCTTTCTCACGATCTTGTACAGCGGCAGGTGCAGGACATCCTCAACAACCCCCTCCCCCTGACCCACTCCGATAATTTTATCGCCCGGTTTAAGGGCATGCGTTCGCTCATCACTCGAAGCCGGGCCACCCGGGATAAGGCTGATAACCTTTGCCGCGCCATCTTCCGCCCGCAGCAAAGCTCCAATACCAACCAGGGAGAGCTTCATGTCTATATCAAAATCCTCACGCGCACTGGGCGACATATAGCTCGAATGAGGGTCAAAGGCTGATGCCACCGCAGTCATATACTTCTGCAATACCCATTCTGAATCGCTATCCTGCATCATTATATTGAACTGCTCATAACGCTTGGCGACGGTACTTACAGGATCCATAGGTGGCGAATTCGTGAGGCTTCCGCCATCTGCCAAACTCTCGGCAGTTAGCTGGGTGTTGGTACTGCCCGGAGTTGAGACTGCCACGGTCTGCAGTAGATTCGTGGCGGCGTTAACCTTGCCGGCAACCCCTTCAACAAGATTTGTCTGTGCGGAACCCGTCACCTTTTCAGGTGCATTTGTAGCCACAATTGCCGGCACCATTAAACGCAAGAGGTCGTTCTTCAGTCGCTGACGCCATAACTTGTCCTGCGCTTCTCTGTCCGCAGGCCAGGGGACATCCTTACGGTTCCACTGGTATACATCTTCACTTACAAATTCAAAGCCCTGTGCCAACTGGTTGGTAGCAAATACCGTACGTTCTTCCACCCGCTGCCGGAAAATATCGAAGGCCTCGAACGCCATGTCCATCTTACCTGCGCGTACCTGGTCATCCAGCTCCATCCGATAGGCAGAGAGTTTTTCTATATCGCTTTCAAGAAAATAAACGTGCTCGTAATCGAGCGAAGAGAGGTAGTTGGTCCACGCCTGGGCCGAAATTGTGTCATCAAGGGGAACCTGCCGCAAATGCTGGTATGGGAAATAGCGCGAAAAATACTTCGATATATCGCGGTAATAGGATTTGGGAAGAACCGGCTTGGTTTTAGCGGAAACAGCAACAAGTAGCAACGCGACCGATGTAACAAGCAACGTGCAACGTATGAATTTACCTCTCATTCTCACCCTTTTTATGCAACAGGGGCGCAGCCTCACAGCGAACGCCCCCGAAACGCCCGGCAACCGAAACCACAAGATTCCGCGCCAAAGGCAATAATACTAACTTTTAAACAACCCTCATTACGAGGGTCCACGATCAAATAACTTCACCGGCCGGATGCATAAAACGACTACGCATTACAGATCCGACACGGTGAAAAAATTTGTCGTAAGTTAATTAGCCATAACAGCTTCCGTGCAAGCCTTAGCCACGCGGAACTTAACAACCTTTTTAGCAGGAATAGTGATGGGCTCACCCGTGGCCGGATTACGACCCTGGCGCTCTTTACGATCAACCAGAACAAGCTTACCGATGCCCGGAATTGTGAAACCGTTTACGGCTTCTTTGCAGGCCACTGTTGCCAGTGTCTCAAGAAATTCCTTAACCTGAGGCTTAGTCATACCGGTTTCTTCTGCCAAACGGGCAATCGTTTGTGTCTTTGTAAGCATATCGCTCTCCTTGCTTTAAATGTATTACTAACCGACCGATAATTGCAAACGTCAACGC
>CAZAKU010000080.1:0-7926 GCA_964485765.1 uncultured Lentisphaerales bacterium | reverse complement strand
GGACAACACTGCGGAAATATGCGGGTTAGCCGGTGGTTGAACCCGCAAAGCTGGAGATACCACCGGTTAATGGAAACCAGATGTTTATTAGTGAGTGAGTTGGATAATTCATCCAGATACCGGACCCAGACGAAAGACCTGGTCTTTTGTTTTTCGTACGGTCCAAAGTCCATTTTTCTTTACAAAACAGCGGGTGACCCATACTATCACCGCCCATTGCACGCAACGGAGAAATGATTATGTCCACAAAGAATACCCCTTTACCGCTGAGTAAAATCGAAGAAATCTGCAGAAAGCACCCCACCCCTTTCCATATATACGATGAAGCCGCGATACGTGAGAATGCAAAGCGCCTGAGAAACGCATTTTCGTGGAACGCTGGATTCAAGGAATATTTTGCAGTCAAGGCCACCCCCAACCCATTCCTCTTAAAGCTGCTAAAGGCAGAGGGGTTCGGAGCCGACTGCAGCTCTCTGCCGGAGATGATGCTTGCAAACCAGGTGGGCATATGTGCAGAGGATGTAATGTTTACATCTAACGACACTCCTGCAAATGAGTTTACTGAGGCTTTGAAAACAGGCGCCATAATAAACCTCGATGACATCTCACATATAGAATCGCTCGTTTCATGCGGTGGTGTGCCTGAACTGATCTGTTTCCGATACAATCCCGGCCCCCTCAAGGAGGGCAACGCTATTATTGGTCATCCCGAAGAGGCGAAGTACGGGCTCACCCGTGAGCAACTGTTCGACGCCTACCGCCGCGCGAAGGAACTTGGCGCGACCCGCTTCGGAATCCACACCATGGTGGCATCGAACGAGCTCAATCCGCTCTACTTCATTGAAACCGCAGAGATGTTATTCGACTTGGTTGTAGAGCTGTCTCAGGCACTTGATATCACATTTGAGTTCATAAACATGGGAGGAGGTATTGGCATACCTTACCGACCGGATGAGGGTGCAGTTGATATCGACCAGATCGGCAAAGGCGTCAAACAGGCTTTCGAATCGAAGCTGATAGCGGCAGGTCACCCTCCCGTACGCATCTACCTCGAATGCGGACGCATGATAACGGGTCCTTACGGATGGCTGATATCAAAGGTTATTCATCTCAAAAAGACCTACAAGCAGTTCGTAGGGCTCGACAGCTGCATGGCAGACCTGATGCGTCCGGCACTCTACGGAGCTTACCACCACATAACGGTTATGGGCAAAGAGCAGGAGCCCGAAGACACCCTTTATGATGTTACCGGCTCACTCTGTGAGAATAACGATAAGTTCGCCATAGACCGAATGCTTCCGAAAATCAATATCGGCGATATTATTGTGATTCATGATGCCGGCGCCCACGGACATGCAATGGGTTTCAACTACAATGCAAAGCTCCGTTCAGCTGAATTACTCCTGCGCCCGGATGGTTCTGTGACCGAAATCCGACGTGCCGAGACTATTGAAGACCACTTTGCAACACTCGACTTTAATGCACTAAGAGAGTTTTCCGTTTGAGAATAATCATGCTCAAATCATTTTTTATCCTCATTTTAACTCTCCTGAATGTTGCCGTTGGCCAGACGACGCCACAGCTGAAAGATGTAAAATCACTGCCCGGAATTGAGGTTATCGGCTCATCATCAGGCGCAGTATCATCCGTATCGAACAAGATCAAAGGGCAGTTTTACGTTGGCAGCAGACGTTTTGACCTGCCCCCGGTTATAATATGGATGAACTACGGTGCTGCACTTAGCAGCAACGGATGGGCCGTGGCGGAGCAGGACGCACAAACCGTAATTACTCCGTTGCTAACCTCTACTTCGGCTGCACCGCAAAGCCTGCGGATAATGCTCGATCCCGGACATGGCGGCATGGATGGCGGAGCTAAATCATCCTCCGGCAAGGTGTTGGAAAAGGATATCACCTTAGACATAGCTCGTCGCACCGCAAAACTGCTTAAAAAGGAGAAGCATACTGTTGCTCTGACACGAAGAAAAGATCGTGACCTTACGCTTAAAGAGCGCACTCAGGCAGCCAGTGCATTCAAGGCCGACATTTTCATAAGCATTCACGTCAATTCAGCAGTAAACAGGAATGCGTCAGGCATTGAGACATTTGTGCTGCCTGTCACTGGAGCCCAATCTACATCTAACGGCTCATTTGCAACCGTTGCATGCGCAGGCAACAATCACGACATTCGCAACACCCTCCTCGGGGTCTCTGTGCATACCGCCATCCTGAACGAAACAGGGGAGGTCGACCGAGGTGTTAAAAGAGCTCGTTACGAAGTGCTGCGAAGTGCCCCATGCCCGGCAGCACTTATCGAAACAGGTTTTCTTTCATCAAAAGATGATGCAGCCCTGCTGGTGAAGCGACGTTACCGACAGAAGCTTGCAACCAGCATCGCCGCCGGCATACATCGCTACAGCAGATATCGCTGAGGGGAACGCGAAGACCGGACCACGCTCCTCCTGCCGATCAATAGGCGCCCTTGGAGAAGAGAACTACCCAGACAGTCTTCAAAAGTATCCTGAGATCAAGCGACCAGCTCTGATTCCTCAGGTAATATACATCCAGGATACACATATTCTCGAATCCGATCTCACTACGCCCCGAGGTCTGCCACAGACAGGTTAATCCCGGCATTCCACTATGCCGACCATAGTGCCATTCCTCGTAGTACTGCTCGAAATCACGTCGCGGAAGAGGTCGCGGCCCAACTATCCGCATATCGCCCTTAAGCACATTGAACAGTTGCGGAAGTTCATCAAGGCTCAAACGCCGCAGTAGCCGCCCCACTCGGGTAACCCTGGGGTCTTTCTTCATTTTAAACAGCCCGACACCCGATTCGTTGAAGGCCTCGACCTCCGCCAGCATCTGCTCCGCATCGCTGCGCATTGTTCGGAATTTCCACATCTTGAACGGATTATGATCAACACCTATACGCTCCTGAACAAAGAAAACGCCCCCTTTACTGTCCAGTTTAACAAGAAGTGCGGTCATCAGGAACAGAGGAGAGAGCAGAATAATAGCCAGCAGGGCAAGCACGCGGGATAAAGCCCTACGGACCCACCAGTCCTTAGTAGTCATCCACGGAGGATCAAAATGAACAAGCGGAATGGTACGGATCACATCAAACTTCAATCCGGCCTCATTGCGCAAAACATCAAACGCCGGACTCAACAATTTGCATACCACCCCAACTGATGCCGAGAATTCCAAAATCCGCATGAGACTAACAATCCCCAACTCGGGAAGCGCGCATATAATCATATCAATGCTTTGAGTCTTCTTCAGCTCCCGGAGTTTGGAAAAAAGATCTTCGAAATCCTCATCGGAATATTCCAACTGATCAGTGATGATAATTCCATACGGATTATCCTTTATCAGCGAATAGCGGATTCTGTCGACATACTCATTATTGCCAATAATGACAGCATTCTGCTCCCCCACGGCAAACTTCTCCCGTACAAACCTGACTGCCTCCCCCACAAAGTGACGCAGGAATACGCCGAATGCCGTATTCAGCACCACCACGGTTATCCAGAAACTTCGCGGAAGAGCCCGCCTGCGAACAAACAGGTACGAGACACCTACAAAAAAGAGCACCAAGTTAACCTGGAGTATAGGCCAGACAACAGCACGGGAGCGAATGAAGCGACGGCCTTCATACAGCTGCATCAAGCCGTAAAGCAATGAGACCACAACAGCCATGGCCATTATCATGTAAGGTGCGCCATTAAGGTAAACCCTCTTCAAATCAGCAGACGCAAGTTTGCTTATCTGATTAATGAAGATAAGCTCTTTAAGCCTGTAAAAGATGGCTGAATCAAGCTTGCTGTTAAAAATCAAGCTGATCGCAACATAATACGCCAAAACGACTGCGACCATGTCTGCCAGCCACCACCATAACCATCCATTTCTTATCGGACCGCTCGCCATACTAGGGTTTCTCCTTAAAACAACCACTGGGAGCATAGTATTTAAACAAAAATCTATCAACTGCTTTTCAAGGGGTTGCCAGCAACTACTGCAGCGTGCTATGCTAAACACATATTTGAAAGCCACTTAAACACTATTCATACACGCCAATAACCAGAATAATCATCATATGCCAGCCCGAAAATCTCCCAATCCCGTTGTTTACGACGAAAGCAAGATAAAGACGCTCTCATCTCTTGAGCACATCCGCCTTAGAACGGGCATGTACATAGGCCGCACCGGTAACGGCTCAAATTACGAAGACGGCATTTACATTCTTGTAAAAGAGGTGGTCGACAATGCTATTGATGAATTCATCATGGGACACGGCAAGCGTGTCGAGATAGTTATCACCGAAAACACTGTGGCGATCCGGGACTACGGTCGAGGCATCCCTCTGGGTAAGGTTGTAGACTGTGTTTCACGCATCAACACCGGAGGCAAATATAACGATGATGTCTTTCAGTTCAGTGTAGGCCTCAACGGTGTCGGAACAAAAGCGGTCAATGCCCTATCAAGCAAGTTCACTGTCCGAAGCGTCCGCGAAGGCAAATTTTCCGAGGCGGAATTCCTGCGGGGGAAACTGCTGCACGAGCGTAAAGGCAAAGACAACAGCCGCAACGGAACCTTTGTCGAATTCACCCCCGACCACGACATCTTCAACAAATACACCTTTCACGATGAACATCTTGCAAGGCGATTCCGGCTTTACTCTTACCTTAATGCCGGGCTTAGCATCATCTTTAATGGAGAGGAGTACCGCTCGGACGGCGGACTTCTCGACCTCATCCAGGATGAAAGTCAGTTCGAAAAGGTTTACCAGCCTCTGCATTACAAAGACGACATGCTGGAATTTTCATTCACTCATACCAACCGTTTTGCAGAGGAATACTACTCATTTGTTAATGGCCAGTACACCAATAACGGAGGCACACATCTGAGTGCTTTTCGTGAAGGAGTACTGAAGGGCATCAATGAGTTCGGCCGCAAACGCTTTGACGGCGACGATGTGCGCGAAGGCATGCTGGGGGCAGTAGCCATTCGCCTCAAAGAACCAATTTTCGAATCGCAGACAAAGAATAAGCTCGGAAACCAGGAGATTCGCTCACAGCTGGTTCAGGATATACGAAAAGCGGTTGTAGACATGCTGCACCGCGATAAGCCAAAGGCCGATGCTCTTATAAATAAGATTGAGGAGACTCAGAAGCTGCGTAAGGAGCTGCAATCGGTCAAGAAACTGGCGCGTGAACGCTCCAAATCCGTGTCTATTCGCGTACCGCAGCTTAAAGACTGCAAAAAGCACTACAATAAGCTGCGAAATAAAGAGACCGGGACGATGATCTTCATATGCGAAGGAAACAGTGCCGCCGGTTCAATGACAAGCTGCCGGGAAGTTGCCACACAGGCCGTTTTTACTCTTAAAGGAAAACCGCTCAACGTCTGCGATCTGAAAAGAGACGCGATATACAGAAATATTGAGATATACAATCTTATGCGAAGCCTGAATATTGAAGATTCTATAGATAATCTTCGCTATAACAAGGTAATCCTCGCTACAGATGCTGATGTCGACGGGTTGCATATACGCAATCTCATGATCACCTTCTTTCTGCGCTTTTTCGAGCGGTTAGTCGCCGAAGGTCACCTCCATATCCTCGAGACGCCCCTGTTCCGCGTACGCAACAAGAAGAAGACAGTATACTGCTACAGCGAAAAGGAACGGGAGCGCGCAATTAAAGGACTGGGGAAATCACCTGAAATCACACGCTTTAAGGGACTGGGAGAGATCTCTCCATCTGAATTCAAAGCTTTCATCGGTGATGAGATGAAGCTTACGCCAGTCAATATAACCAACGACTTCGGCATAGCCGAAACACTCACCTTTTATATGGGCAAGAACAGCCCTGTACGCCGGCAATACATAATGGACAACCTTATTGTCGACACGGAGAACCTCTAAAGCAATGAGCCCTGCCAGAAAAAAAAGATCCCCCAAAGGCACCCCCTCCAAGGAGGGACTGCCTCCCGTTCAGATAAAACAGGAACTTCTTTTCGATGAACCACCTGCAACGCAGGCGGCACCTCCTGTACAGCAACCTCCGGAACACAATCGTGCGGCTCACGCCACTCTCCCTAAAGAGCGCGGACCACTGGGTGAGCTGATGGATTTCAACTTCCTTCAATTCGCATCATATACGATCTGCAACCGGGCAATTCCTACGGTAGAGGATGGGTTCAAGCCTGTTCAGCGGCGTATTATGCACGCACTGCATGAGAAAGATGATGGGCGCTTCATAAAAGTTGCCAATATTGTCGGCCACACAATGCAGTACCACCCTCATGGCGATGCCTCCATTGCAGATGCACTTGTAAACCTCACAAATAAACGCTACCTGATCGAAGGTCAGGGAAACTTCGGAAACATCTATACAGGAGATTCTGCAGCAGCGTCACGATACATCGAGTGCCGGCTTACCGGTCTGGCACGAAATGAAATCTTCAACAAGAAACTGACCGAATATATACCCAGTTACGACGGGCGAAACAAAGAACCGGTTTTATTGCCGTCAAAACTGCCCCTGCTGCTGATGCTGGGCGCCGAAGGAATCGCAGTAGGCCTTACCACCAAAATATTCCCGCACAACTTTGGCGAGGTGATAGAAGCGCTCATTGCAGCCATTCAGAAAAAGCCATTTGCGTTGCTGCCTGATTTTATAACCGGCGGCTTGATGGATGTGAGTGACTATAACAATGGTCATGGGCGCATCCGCCTGCGGGCAAAGATAGAAGCGCGGGATGATAATTCCGTGACAATCACAGAATTACCTGCCGGAGTAACAACCGAAGCACTTACGAGCTCCATCGAAGACGCTATTCGTAAGAAGAAAGTAAGAGTAAAGGCTATCAATGATTACACGGCCGGAAGCGTCGAAATAGAGCTGAAGTTCCCCGCAGGAGAGAATCAGGAACGAATCATTAATTCCCTCTTTGCATTTACATTATGCGAAACAGCGGTCACCGGCCGATTCATCGTACTGCATGGAAACCGCCCGGTAGAGATGACCGTCCCTGAATTCATAAAGATACATGCAGATAATCTGGTTGATTTGCTGAAGCGTGAACTTGAGATCCGAAGGGGAGAACTGCTCGACGCATTCCACAACAAAACGCTCGTCCAGATCTTCGTAGAGGAACGAATCTACAAAAAAATCGAAAAATGTGAAACTTATCAGGCTGTGCAGGAGGCAGTGCTCGCCGGGTTCCGGCCATTCCGTGACCGATTGCGCCGCGATGTTATAGCGGATGATGTTGAAATGCTCCTTGGCATCCGTATACGACGAATTTCGCTCTTCGACATAAACAAGAACCGCAAAGAGATCGAAGATGTGCTCAAGGAGCTGGAGCTGGTTGGACGTAATCTTAAGAGTATCCGGCGCTATACAACCCGTTACCTGAAACGATTGCTTAAGGATTACGCACATCTGTATCCGCGAAGGAGCATCAAGCGCGAATTTAAAGAGATCGAAGTGCGTAAGTTAACAGCATCCGAACTCTCGATACACTACGACAAGGATGACGGCTATGTGGGGCACGCAGTTCGAGGTGGAGAAGAGCTGTTTAACTGCTCCTCACTGGATAAAGTTATACTCGTCTGGAATGATGGGCGCTTCAGAGTCTCGGCTCCACCGGATAAGTTTTTCGTCGACAAAAACCTTGTTTACTGCGCCAGATATGACCGTAGCCAGCTCTTAACCATGATCTACTCATGCGCTGAATACGGCTTCACCTACCTGAAGCGCTTTACCTTTGGAGGCGTGATTCTCAACAAAGACTATCTGTGCACTCCAGAACGATCGAAGGTCCTCCATATACAGGAGGGGTCCCCTGATCTGGTCTATATAAAATACCGGCCAGCCAAAGGTCAGCGCATACACCAACAGATATTCACCCCCAC
>CAZAKU010000079.1:0-3046 GCA_964485765.1 uncultured Lentisphaerales bacterium | reverse complement strand
GGGGGTTCGATTCCCTCCTGGCCTGCCAATTCGCGGATGGCCACTTTTGCCGGTGAAGGTAAGAATGGCATATAATCCTGAGCCCGCAGCCTAAACAGGAGCGCGCAACTGATGAAGAATGAGGATAACAGGGGTGTGGGTGAGAAGATCAGCGGATTTTTTCACGACGTGTCCAGTGAGGCGCGTAAGACCACATGGCCCCACAAAGAAGAGCTTACGCAGTCGACAATTGTTGTAATTATTTCGATTGCGATGCTGGCGTTATTTGTTGGACTCAGTGATTGGATTTTGCGTATCGCTGTAAGTGCTGTAACAAAACTCGCAGGATAAGGTCCATTACATGAAAAAAGAGTGGTTTGTTCTGCATACGCTGACGGGGCAGGAAATGAAGGTCCGTAAAAGGATCGAAAGCCGTATTCAGCATGAGGAAATGGAAGATCTCATTGGTGAGATCGTTATTCCTACAGAGAAAGTATCCGAGGTGAAGAACGGGGTCAAGACTACGACCACCCGTAAATTCTTTCCCGGTTACGTGCTCAGCAATATAGTTTTATATGGCGAAGATCGTAAGCTCAACGACCGCGTGTGGCATTTTGTACGCAGCATTGAGGGCGTTATCGGCTTTGTAGGTGGAGACCGGCCTTTGCCGCTTTCAGCTACGGAGGTTGATGACATTCTCAACCAGGTTGAGTCTAAAAAGGAAACGGTGAAACCGAAGGTTGTGTTCGAGGCTGGGGAAACGGTGAAGATTACCGATGGTCCCTTCCTCAATTTCAGTGGCACGGTCGACGAAGTTGATCCGGAGCGTGGAAAGCTAAAGGTGTCTGTTGCCATCTTTGGTCGTTCTGCGCCGGTAGAGTTAGAATACTGGCAGGTTGAGCGTACTTAGGCCACCTGACGGTAAGTGTATACAGGCCCGTTAATACCGTGAAACAACTCGGGAGGGCTGCAGAGGAGAAGATAGACGCATGGCGAAAAAAGTCACAGGCATCATCAAGCTTCAGATCCCGGCAGGGCAGGCTAACCCGGCACCCCCAGTGGGTCCGGCTTTAGGTCAGGCTGGCGTGAATATCATGGAGTTCTGTAAAGGATTCAATGCTAAAACGCAGGATCAGGCAGGGATGGTAGTACCGGTTGTTATTTCCGTGTACCAAGATCGGTCTTTCACGTTTATTACCAAAAGTCCTCCCGCCGCGGCACTGCTCAAAAAAGCAGCTGGCCTGGTGAAGGGCTCCGGAGTACCTAACCGCGACAAGGTGGGCAAGGTTACCAAGGAGCAGGTACAGGAAATCGTGAAGATTAAACAGGACGATCTAAACGCAGTGGACCCCGAAGCAGCTGGCCGGATTATTGAGGGCACAGCGCGAAGTATGGGTATCGAGATAGAAGGCTAATTTTAAGAGGTGGCGTAATTCCAATGGCGAAGCGCGGCAAAAGATATCAAGAGATTTGTAAGCGTGCCCCCACGGAGGCCGTAGAGCTTGAAGCAGCGATAGAGTTTATCAAGGCTAATCCTGCAGCTAAGTTCGATGAAACGGTTGAAATGGGGTTGCGTATGGGGTTGGATCCTCGTAAGTCCGACCAGGCTGTGCGTGGTACTACTGTACTTCCGCATGGATCCGGCAAGAAGGTCATTGTACTGGTTTTCGCGCAGGGCGAAGCGGCTGATGCTGCTCGTGAAGCCGGCGCGGATCATGTTGGTATGGATGACATGATTGATAAGGTTAAGGGTGGCTGGACTGATTTCGACGTGGCGATTGCCACACCGGAAGCTATGAAAGAGGTCCGTAAGCTCGGACGTGTGCTGGGGCCCCGTGGCCTTATGCCGAATCCAAAAACAGGCACTGTTACCGATGATACTGCTGCTGCCGTGGCCACAAGCCGCGCCGGTAAGGTAGAATTCCGCATGGATCGTCACGGTAATGTCTGCGTGCTTTTCGGTAAACTCAGCTTCGACAAAGAGAAGCTTGTTGAGAATGCACGTGCGGTGATTAACGCAATTGTCACCGAGCGGCCTGCTTCAGCACGCGGAACTTACATTCGCGCATGCACGGTCAGCTCCTCTATGGGTGTCGGTGTCGGCGTGATTTATAAGGATTAAAGGGGATAATCACCGATGAGAGCTGAAAAAGAAGCGATAATCAATGAAGTACGTCAGAAACTGGATGATTCCGGTTTTCTGCTGCTGACAGATTATAATGGACTTGATGTCGATACAATCGGAGGTCTGCGTAATGACCTGCGTGCGCAGGACAGCGAAGTTCATGTAGTTAAGAATACATTTCTCGGAAAAGCTACCGATGCGCTCGGGTGGCCTGATCTGTCTCCGGTACTTGATGGCCCTACGGCCATGATTACCGGTAAAGGTGATGTGGCCCAGGTTGCCAAGATTCTTGCGAAGTTTGCCAAGGCAAACGCCAAGGATCTCAAAGGAGGCGTTCTGGAAGGTTCATTGCTGAGTCCCGCTGATGTCGGGGCGCTGGCTGATCTGCCAAGTCGGGATGTTATGTTGTCATTGTTTGTGGGGACTGTTGCCGCACCGATGTCACAACTTGTTGGAGTGTTCAATCAAAAGGTTTCAAGTCTACTGTATGTTTTGAAGGCAGTAGAGGATAAGAAGGCTGGGGGGCAGTAATTCTGCCCGAGATGTTAAATTAGGAGATAAGCAATGACGGAAGTTACTGAAGATACCAAACCCGCTGTTGAAATTGATGGCAAAATGGCGGAATTTATCGATTGGATTGAGGGCATCTCTGTTCTCGAACTCTCGAAGTTGGTTAAGGCACTTGAAGATCGTCTGGGTGTGAGCGCTGCCGCTCCTATAGCTATGGCTGCTGCACCCGCCGGCGGCGGTGGCGATGAGGCTGCAGCAGTACAAACGGAATTTGACGTTGTTCTCGCTAGCGTCGGAGGCAAGAAAATCCAGGTTATCAAGGAAGTCCGTGCGATTACCGGACTCGGCCTGAAAGACTCCAAGGACCTCGTAGAAAGCGCACCTAAGGCTGTTAAAGACGGTGTTAGCAAGGAAGAGGCAGAGGAACTTAAG
>CAZAKU010000078.1:0-8720 GCA_964485765.1 uncultured Lentisphaerales bacterium | reverse complement strand
CACTCCAGCCAGCTTCAATTAGTTCTCGCCGTCACTCCCTGAAGCGAGGAGATCCTAGCCAGCCTGCTAAATGACACATCATCCCCTAGCAGACATCGGAGAGTCAGCGTCGCGGACTTATTTACGCCGCGAGTGCTAGATTTTCATCTGCAGTTATTAGTTTACCCGGATGATTTACGAGGTGACCAGACATCCTCGACACGCAACTACAGCTTCGGCCAACACGTCGAAACCAATCGCCCCCATAATTATCTCCCGTAAATCGGTCGATTACTGTGAGAAACAAAGAGATAATAAGCCAATCTGCGGGTGATTGCAATACATAAAGGCTGGACGGCAGTGACCGGCAGTGAACGCCTGCAAGCCGGTTTGCGGATAAAGCGCCATATTCAACCCGTGTATTTCGTGACACTCACGTAATGTTCAGGCTGACAGGCAAACCCCGGCATAAATGACCAAAAAACTGCGAATTACAGTACAGGTGATTGCAGAGAGTGTGGTAACTTGAGTTACTGGTAAAGGTTACTACTCCGGAAATTACCAGACACCGGATTCAGAACAGCAATGCAAGATCAGGAAAATAGCATGTTTACAACAAAGTGGATCAACGCCTACCTCGCCCTACTCCTCCTTTTACTGACCAGTTGCATATCGGACTCCTCTTTTCGACGTGTGCGACCCGACTACTGGACCCGCCAACTGACCACCAACGCTCTCACGGACGACACCCTGAGCGAACAGTCGAAAACGTTCTTCTCCCTACGGGGATGGGAGGGTAAGGAATTACGGAAAACCGAACACATCCTAAGTACGCTGAGAGAGCAGCTCATCCGCGAGCCGAATCGTGTAGGGCTTATCGCCTTTGCAGAACTGGCCTATCTAAAAGGCATGAAGGAGAAAGAACCAGAGCAGAAAGTCGCTTATCTCCTGACAGCCACCCGTGCCGCATATGCCGCAATCTTTGATCCATCTATGGGAACAGTGCTGGATCCACTTGACCCCAATCTGCGTTTTTCCGCCGACCTATACAATTACGCCCTTTCACGGCTTATCGATGTTCTTCTCGACACAGAAGCTGCTCCGCGAAAGATGAACCAGATCCGCATGATAGAGGGCAACCTGAATATCACTCGTGGCGAGGGGCTTTCCGACTCATCCGCTTTAGCCCAAACATTTGTAGCCTTTTCATACAAAACAAACGCTTTGCGTCGGCATAACCGACGGCGTGGACTCGGGGTTCCTCTCGTTGCCCTGCAGCACCGGCAACCGATCATTGAGGGACGCGAGCAGCTGCATCCGCCCGTACGTGAGACCGAAATTTCACCAGCCACTGTTATACTCCAGTTCCAGGAATCATGGAGTCACTCTGAACAAATTAATGCTACGGCTAAACTCTTAAACCCACTATCTGTCACCCATGTCACAATATCAGGAGAGCAGATCCCCCTTGAGGCCGATACCAGCCTCTCCCTGGCACTTCTATACAATAACCAGGCAAAATACAGGGGATTAATGAATATGCCCCGATTCCTAAGGGGTGACTTCATGGTAGAAAACCGCGGACTCTACCTTCTGGAACCTTACAGTACTGAGAAGATCCCGGTCGTGTTTACACATGGGCTTATGGACTCCCCCCTGACATGGGTTCCGATGCTCAATGCACTTATCAGCGATCCCGTACTGAAAGAGCGTTACCAGTTCTGGGTCTTTTTCTACCCGACATCAACACCCATGCTGCAATCCGCATCCGAACTACGTCAATCGCTCCTCTCACTGCATGCCGAAATGAGCGCTGATCAACAGGAATGGGATAACATGGTGCTGGTAGGGCACAGCATGGGAGGCATTATTACCAGACTGTTGATAACCGACTCGACCGATCACTTTGATCCCATCAGAACCCGCACGAATAATATGGCAGAAGGTGACCCTAAGCTGCAGGAGTATCTGGAATTAGTAACCGTATTCAAGCCCCTGCCATTCGTCCGGCGAGCCATCTTCATGGGCGCACCACACCGTGGAGCAGATATGGCCAAGCATGTAGCGGGTCGCGCCGGTAGCGCGCTTATGAGTCAGCCCGAATATATGCGGCGCTTCGTAGATGCCGAAGAGGGGAGAAAAAAACGACTTAAGAAAATGGAAAACGGAATCGACAACCTATCCCCGAAAAGTCTCTTCTCCATCGCACTGGGCGAGAGCGACCTGGACCCAGAAATACCGGCACATTCAATCATTGGCGACATGTGGCACGCAGGCAGCACGAACGGAACCGACAGCTTAGTTGCCTACTGGAGTTCACATGTCGATGGTGTCGAATCCGAGAAGGTCGTTCATGCCGACCACATGACCCTGCACAAAGAGATACCTGCCATTACAGAGGTACGCCGAATACTGCTGAAGCACCTGAGTGAATAGCCGAAGAGTGCGATTATGATTGGGAAAAGTTAATTTGGATATAAAGCCCATCCACTGCAGATTCGAGCACCGGCACATGCAGTATACCGGGATGTTAGAGATTGAGAGGAGAATTCATCCACGGAGGGCACGAAAAGCACGGAAGAGAGAGAATGGACGAGGGGAAAGGATTCAGCATCTTTATCCCTGTATACTGACGACTGGTCTCTCTTTTCCGTGTGATCCTGTATTCCGCCTGCGCGCCGAAGCCTTCAGGCGAAGGATGTGTGGTCAAGATTCTACTCTAACCTTTGTGTGCTTTAGTCCGATACTATGCGCAATTTCATCAAAGCACATGCTATCCGGTCTTAAAACTCCGCCCCCGGGCCTACCGGGAGATCTTTACCCGCAGTAGGGGCTGCTCCGGAGCTGTTACTGCCCGTTTCGGAGCGATCCCCTGAGGCCTGAGAGGAGGAGGTAACAGCGGAACCTGGAGCACGGCTAAGAAACTGCACCCTGTCGGCACGCACGCGTAAACGACTGCGACGCCCCGCATCTGTCTCCCACTGTTCAAACTGCAGCCGCCCCTCAATCAGAACCGGAGACCCCTTGTGCAGATAGCGCACACACGCTCCTGCCTGATTACCCCAGACAACAACATCCACAAAACAGGCCTTCTCCACCCGGTCCCCCTGACGATTGCGATAACTGTCATTCACCGCCAGCCCCAAATTGGCAACCCTGCCGTCATTCTCAAATGTACGTTCACGAGGATCACGTGTAAGGTGCCCCATCAGTACTACTCTGTTAAAACTTGCCATGATAACTCTCCTGTTTTCCCGGTGACATCCCACATTAGGAACCGGGGTTCAATACCCTAAGGAAAACAAAAAGGGCATTTTCCAGAAAAAGTTTACTTTTTTTGAAAAAAAGTTTATTGCAGACGAGGATATTCACCATGTAACTATAGAGATGGTGCTACGGAGTTGGTAGTCGAATGGAGCTGCGGCGTATCATCGTGGTGAATCTCTTTTGTACACAGTTTTGCGATCCAGCTGTCGGAGCCCACCGCACCGTAATCAATCAGCAGACAGACCGCCGTCACCGCAACACCTGCGATCAGTACACCAACAACATTTGCAATGGCAAACTTACGTCTATCGAGATCCAGCAGATACGCGCCGAATGCACCGGTGTATACCCCGGAGCCGGGGAGAGGAATTCCGATAAAGACGGCAACCCCCATCTCACCATATTTCTCGACATATGGATGCAGGCGATGGCGGGTTTTTTCAAGGCGGGGCCAAATCACACGCTCGAACCAACCCCACTTCCGCAATATATTGAAGCAGGGCGCCATGATACAAAAAACCGCAAACCCGAGTAAAATGTTAGCCAGTACGCACACCAAAAAGACAACAGGCCACGACATACCGTTAAAAATGCCGTAAGGGATGGATGCCCTCAGCTCAAGCGCAGGGATAAGTGTGATCCCGAATAAAATTACAATATTCAACATTTTGTAGCTCCTCTTAAAACGGCGCATACTTTAACCAGAAACCGAAAAAGCAACAACACTAATCACAGGCTACTCATTAAATATGCACCCTAGCGCAAAAAAGACTTGCCTGTAATACGACAACAGCCCAACATCATCTATATTCATGACGAAACAGCCCCAGAACTCTAGTAACGACAAATGGACATCCGCCAGGGAATGCCTGACCCCAAGCGGTGTTCTCAGTGTTATTATGCCCTGTTTCAATCTTACGGAGACAATCGCCGATAACCTCAAGCGGGTTCACAACCTGCTTGATGGCCACATCCCGTTCGAGATCATCGCCGTCGATGACGGCAGCAGCGACGGCAGCGCAGCAGCAATTCGTGAAGCAGCAGAATCGCTCCCCTCTGTCGTCCCGCTGATCCTACCCAGAAACCTGGGCAAGGGAGGAGCCCTGCGAAATGGTGCAGAACAGTGTCGCGGCAGCCACATTCTGCTGATTGATGCGGATCTGGACATCCCCCCGCACCAGCTCAACGTATTCTTTGATGTTATGCTGGAGAAGAAAGCCGATATAGTAATCGGATCAAAGCGCCACCCCGACTCACAGGTCCAATACCCCTGGCATCGTCACATTACCAGCGCGGTTTACTACAGCATGGTTAAACTGATTGTTGGGCTGCCGGTGCGCGATACGCAAACCGGCATGAAACTTTTCAGAAGTGAAGCGCTGAAATATGCATTCACCCGGATGCTGGTAAAGCGTTTCGCTTTCGACCTTGAGATACTTTCGATAGCCCACGAAGAGGGATACAAGATCGCAGAAGCACCTGTAATAGTTGATTTTAAGGGAAACTTTGGCTGCCTTAACTGGAAGACTATAAAACAGATCACCATTGATACCCTGGCAATATTCTATCGCCTCCGCTGGCTGCGCTACTACCAGAGCCTTGAGCCGCGCGATATGCCAACGCCGGCGCCCATGGTCTCTGTCGTCATAGCATGCCCCGCACCGACCGGCTACCTTGATGAGTGCCTGCAGGGGCTTTCACGACAAGGGTATAAAAATTTCGAAATCATAATTCTCCCCGATGAAGCTTCCGAGCGGGAGTGGCCGGAGGGCACAAGGGAGATTGCAACAGGAGCGATCCGCCCGGCGGACAAGCGTAATATCGGCATTGAGGCCGCACACGGTGAGATTGTGGCATTACTGGACGACGACACCTGGCCGGTCAACAACTGGCTTGAGAGGGCCATACCTTACTTCAGTGACCCCACTGTCGGCGCCGTTGGCGGGCCAGCATCCACGCCCCACAAAGACCCTTTGATGGCTAAAGCCGGCGGCAAGGTTTATGCGAACTTTCTGGTTTCCGGAAATGTACGTTACCGCTACGAACCAGACCGTGTGAGAGAGGTGGATGACTTCCCGAGCTGCAACCTGGTGATACGCACCGATGTGCTGCGCAAGCTGAATGGTTTCAACACCGAATTCTGGCCGGGAGAAGACACCATTCTATGCATGCAGCTGGTGCACGACCTTAAACTGCGGATAATCTACGACCCCTGGGTGCAGGTATATCACCATCGACGCCCATTGCTGCTCCCTCACCTGCGTCAGGTGGGCCGATATGCCCTGCACCGCGGCTACTTTGCACGTCGCTTCCCGGCTACATCCCGCCGCATCAGCTACATGCTCCCGAGCATCTTCGTGGTTGGGCTGGTCGCAGGAGCCCTGGTATCACCCTTCTCTGTGATCTTGTCCATAATGTACCTTATCTGCCTGGGCATCTACCTGACACTGACGCTGCTCTCCGCAATATCGCTATCGCCGGCAATCTGGTTATCCGTATGGATAGGAGTCATTTTCACCCATTTGGTTTACGGTGTACGCTTCATTCAGGGCCTGCTCTCTCGCAGCATGCCCGGTGAAGTATCCCGCTTCGATCACCCATCCGAGAAACCCTCCCCATGAAAATAATCGTAGGCTATACCCCTCTTCCATCCAGCAAGGGAATTCCCCTTTTATCGCAGAACCGCCAGTTCCAGTGGTTCAATAAGCCCACCTACATCTACCCCATGGTGCCGGCATCGGCGGCAACACTGGCAGCCTCCGATAAGCACGAAGTCCTATGGCTGGACGGCATAGCCGAAGGACTCAGCACCGAAGAATTTAACAGACGTTATACGGAGTTTTCCGGCGATCTGTTCCTGCTGGAAACAAAGACTCCCGTTGTAAAAGCCACATGGCTCGCGGTGGAAGAGCTTAAGCGGATCGCACCGGAATGTAAGATAGCGCTGTGCGGCGACCATGTGACGGCCATGCCGGAGGAGAGCCTTAACAACTCTCCCGCAGATTACATACTAACCGGTGGTGACTTCGACATCCTGTTACAGCAGCTGCTGCGGCACCTTGAGGGCAAACAGGAGCTTCCCGGCGGGATCTGGTACAGGGATGATGGGAAGCTTTGCAGCAGTGGCGATTTCACACTCGACACCCCTCTAGACTCCCTGCCTGTAATCGACCGTGAACTGACCCGGTGGGAGCTTTACAGCAAGGAAAACGGTAATTTCCGATTTACGCCCGGCACCTACACCATGGCAGGACGCGACTGCTGGTGGGGTAAGTGCGACTTCTGTTCATGGACAACCCTCTACAGCAACTGGCGCGTGCGCTCACCCGAAAGTCTGTTGGACGAAATAGGCCAGCTTCTCGACCGCTACCCTATCAAGGAGATATTCGACGATACAGGCTGCTTCCCAGCCGGCAAATGGCTGCGTCAGTTCTGCGAAGGGATGATTTCCCGCGGCTACAACAAGCGCGTGGTCATGGGCTGCAATATGATACCCGGAGTACTGAGTCAGGAGCTTTACGACCTGATGGCAGCTGCCAACTTCCGCTTCGTTCTCTTCGGCCTTGAATCCGCCGATCAGGAGACACTCAAACGCATCAACAAATGCGGCAAGGCTGCCGATATCGAGGAATCGATGAAGATGGCACGCCAGGCAGGCCTGCAGCCGCACGTCACCTGCAT
Source organism: uncultured Lentisphaerales bacterium (assembly GCA_964485765.1). Lineage (GTDB taxonomy): Bacteria > Verrucomicrobiota > Kiritimatiellia > RFP12 > CAZAKU01 > CAZAKU01. The sequence goes on along the minus strand of CAZAKU010000078.1, from coordinate 1,793 downwards.
GGTCGGCTACCCATGGGAAACACGGGAGCAGGCAAAAGCGACCGTAGATCTCACCCGCAGTCTCTTCAACAAGGGATATATCGAAACACTTCAGGCAACCGTTGTAATCCCCTACCCCGGCACCCCTCTCTTTGAAAAATGCCGCGACAACAACTGGCTTAAAACCGAAGATTGGGATCGCTACGACATGCGCGAACCGATCATGAAAACAGAGATGAGTGACGATGAGATCCTCTCCCTGACCCGCGGCATATACAAAAGTTTTCTTACCCCACGCTTCATCATGCGGAAACTGATGCAGATCCGGTCATGGCGCGACATTCTGTTCTACTGGCGCGCGGGCATGCGTGTGATCGGGCACCTGCTCGATTTCGGCGGGAGCAAAAAAGAGCCTGCGCATCGCGACAAAACCGTCTGAAAGCGCGGCTGCGGCTCGAGTGAATATGCGGCGCACCTGCCCCTGGGAGAGATCTAACAGACTAGTGCCCCGATGCGGAATCACAACTCCTTTTTCTTCTCTCTTCTCGATTGTGGCAATGTCGTCTTTACATATATCCAGGGTTGTCCAACCTAAAAAGAAATCAAGAAGTTCAGCAAAATTGAATACGACGCGCGCTCCGATACCGGCGTTATTCCCATTAGTGTAGCTTGGTGTCCATTCGTGGTTAATCTTACATCTTCCCATCCGCGTAAATCGGCGAAATAAGCATAAACGCTGGACTTTTCACACCATAAGCCACTACTCTTGTCCCCTGTCAACCCCGACAGGGGCAGGAGAAGCTGCCAAGAAAAGGATGAGCCAAAGTGAAAAGTTACGAAGAGATAAATAAACGCATCGAGAGCGGGAAAGCTGTTGTCATGACAGCTGAAGAGGTAATCGATTACGTCGACAAAAAGGGGCTGGAAGCTGCGACGAAAGAGATCGACGTTGTCACTACCGCCACTTTCGGCCCTATGTGTTCATCCGGCTGCACCCTGAATTTCGGACACTCCAAGCCGAAAATGCGTATAACAGAGGCATGGATCGAAGATGTGGCGGTATATTCTGGGCTGGCGGCAGTAGATGTCTACCTTGGCGCAACACAGCTCCGTCACAACGACCCGGCCAATATGGACTACCCCGGCGAGTTCCGCTATGGAGGCGGGCACGTCATTGAGGAACTTGTTGCCGGCAAGACGCTGCAACTCTTTGCCCTCTCATACGGCACCGATGAATATCCCCGCAGAGAGCTGCGGACCTGGTTCAATATAACCGATCTGAATCAGGCCATAATGGTCAATCCGCGCAACTGCTACCAGAATTACAACGTCGCAATCAACAATTCCGACAGAGCACTGCATACCTATATGGGCCGCCTGCTCCCCAACCGGGGCAATGCCATGTACTGTTCTGCGGGGCAGCTTTCACCTCTACTGAACGACCCCCTGTACCAAACGATAGGTGTAGGAACCCGTATTTGGCTGGCCGGGGCTCATGGACATGTATACGCCGAGGGAACACAGCATTCGGGACAGTGCAGCCGCAGCGAAAACGGCGTACCTACCGAGGGATCAGGAACACTGGCCTTAACCGGCGACATGAAGAAGATGATCCCCGAATATGTGCGTGGGGTGAGCCTGCGCGGCTACGGCATATCGCTCGCACTCGGTGTCGGGATACCGATCCCGATCCTCAACGAGGAGATCCTTAAACGCTGCTGCGTACGTGACAGCGAAATACTGGCCCCGGTTACAGACTACAGCTCGGACTACCCCGACAAGACGGGCAAGATCATCAGGCATGTGAGTTATGC
>CAZAKU010000077.1:0-4283 GCA_964485765.1 uncultured Lentisphaerales bacterium | reverse complement strand
CGAAGCCACGTTTGCCGCAGAGCGGCATCACGTGTGCGAGGCCGGAGGTCGCGAGTTTTTGGGGAGTGGGTTGCGAAGCCACGTTTGCCGCGGAGCGGCATCACGTGTGCGAGTTGGAAAGCTTTGTCTACGCTGTCCACTTCGTCCATACCGTCCACGGCTTTGGCTAATCCTGCGGTGGACTTACTTCCTGAAGTATTGGTAGCGGAATGGTGGCGTCGTAGCGTTCCTGATGGATAGAGCTTAGGGCGCTGCTGCCGAAGATTACTACACCGGCCAGACCAACTGTAATTAGAATTGATGCCGGGGCGCGCTGATTGAAGATTCGCAGGAGGAATCCGAGGCAGAGCAGGTTGAAGAAGGCGATACATATCCAGATCCGGGTATGAAGTGCGATGTCGTAGTGCCAGAAGAGAGGAACTCGGTACCAGGGCAGGGATGCATCGGGGGCATCTTCTAGTGAGCGTTGGGTTGCAAGCAGGGCCGCGCGCAGCTCGGGTGTTTTCCCGCTGTACCTCTCTGCGCGCAGAAGGTAACGCATTGCGGCGTCGTGCTGCTCTGCTTCACGAAGTGCGATGGCCGTGTTGTAAAAGAGCTCCGCTCCTCCCCCGCCGAGGCGCTCTATCTTGTGGTAAATGTGAGCCGCATCCAGAAACTCTTCGGGGGTGCGCGCCGCACCTACACGGGCATTGGCCTCATTCCATGCGAATTCACGCTCCTGCCCGGGGGCCGCAAGTGTCTGACATATCGGGAGAAGTAACAGTAGAGGCAGAATGGATACAGTTTTTACTCTTTTACGGGGTTTTCTCTGTGAATCTTCAACCTGTGACAGGAGGTCGCTGACAACGGAGGCATCCTTTGCAGTATCAATCCGGTCACTCGCGCCGGAGAATTCCTGGTTGAAGTGAAGCTCAAGGATCTTTGTTATCTCCTGCACCGTGTCATCCGGGACATTCAGTTTCTGCAGTTGTGCGGAGATATCGCCCGGGGTTGCCGAGGAGGAATCGTTATCGAAGCGCTCGGTAATGTAGTTGCGTACGGCATTCAGCAGCATTGAGCCGTCGGTGAGCTCACGGTTGCCCTTGCCCTTTTTGAGATTTGTAAGCTGTGTGCGGGCGCGGGGGAGTGCCTGCTTGTGACGCCGCCGTCTGCGTGTACCCGGCATCAGTAAGAAGAGGAAACGTCCGAGCCAGCTTGCGAGGCAGAGAAGGGGCATGGCTAGAAGCGCGATTAGGTGGTTTTGTCCTATAAGCGGTTCCGGCGGTTCAGCACCTTCAGAGGATATCGTAATGGCGAAGTTACTGTTTTCACCGGCATAGTTGAGCGAGATGGTAGCGCTGTTCACAGCGTTGGTATCGGGGCCGAGTATATCCTCACTGGATATTTGTTGAATAGCATTGGCTCTTACCGGGATTGGCGCGGAGTACGCGGTAACGTACTTGCGGTCGGTTGTATTATAGTACGACACACCTATGGGAGGGATCTCCAGTGTTCCGGGGTTTATGGGTCTTATGCGGTATTGATAGCGCTTGCCCCTGGGGAGGGTCTCGCTCTTGACGCTGTCATCGTATACGCGGAAATTCTCGACAAGATTGGTCATCTGCGATAGCAGCGGCGGGCGCAGATTCTCGATACTCACATTGCCGGTTGTCTCAAGTGTGATAGTAAGAGGGTCACCTACGTTACAGGTTTCTGTGTCGAGGCGTGCATCGACGGTCAGGGAGCTCCCAACACCACCTGTAAATGTTGCGGGACGATTCTCTTCCGGAGGAGGTATCACGCGGATCGTTACAGCCGGGCCTATTGCAAAGATTTCTTTGAAAATGGCGTATGCTCCATTTTCGACACCGGAGATGATAGAGCCTTTAAACTCTATCGGACCGAAGGTGTGGCTCCCTTCTGTTTTGGGTATGTAAGTAAGCCCAACGCTGTAGCGGTGGTAAGGTGTATTGTTAATAACAACAAGTTTTCGCAGCGGGTTGAATTTTGCAAGTGAGGCATTGCCCATGCCGTCGAAATTAAAGCTGAAGGGGTTGCCGAACGGGTTTCTCTGGAGGGTGAATTTGTTTATACTGAATCCGGGGTCACGGCTTCCGGTTACGATTGGCTGCAGGATTTTGTTCAGTTCCGGAAGTACCAGTCCGTGCGTAGTGGCGGGGTCGAGGTTTAAAAAGGGGATTGTAAGGTGAGGAGGCTTGCTGTAATGAATGGGCGGACGATTACGGAACGCTTTCTCCTCTACAGCCTTTATATCCAGCTGCATGGTTATTTTGAAAGGTTCACTCACCAGAACGGAATCGCGTGAACCCAGCAGACTGATTCTAACATAGTCCTGCGACTCAAGTGGTTTAACATCTATATAGAACCCACCCTCTTTCAGGAGCACGTTATCGGCTTTTATTGATATAGGGCCGACGGGGAAGCGTCCCTCTTTCAGAGGCCTTATCTGGTAGGTGAATGTGCGCCCTGTAAAACCGGTTACACGTCTTCTGCCATTAACGATGGTTATGTATTGGTGACTTGAGTAGTTGCTGCCTAACAATAAGACTTCGGCGCCCTTAATGGTTGCCGTATCCGGGACGCCCATTCTTTCGTTCCATTGGTGGACGCGTACGTCGAAGTTCAGAGACTCACCGAGATATATTTCATTACGATTCGGTTTCTGGATCTCTATTTTTGGGGCAGCGATTGATGCGGAGGAGAGAAGAACGGCAGCGGCAAATAAAAACTTACAAAGAAGGTTTTTCCGACTCGAAAACTTATGGCCGGCTATAAACCAGTTATTTGCAGTATTGCTGTGCATGTTGCGGTCACTTGCCCGTAGGTTTTCGTTTCCGGAATTTCAGATATTACGGTTACCAGTCTCTTTCGCTCGGAAGAGAGGGTAGGGTCATTTTGTGCTTACGTTTATCTTCGGCGTGTTCCTTCTCGCGTTCGAGTGCACGTCTTAGCAGCTCTTTTACCCCTTCGGATGTTTGATCTTTGGGCTCAGGCGGAGGCTCTTCCTTCTCCTGCTGATCATCCTCTTTGTCGGGGTCTATTTCAGGTTCCTGCTCAGAATCCTGCTGGTCATTTTCATCTTCATTCTCGTTTTCGTCTTCATTCTGCTGCTCATTTTCGTTTTTGTTTTCGTTCTTCTGTTGAGGTGGGTCGGGAAGGAGCTCGCGGATCTTATCCAGTGACTCGTATGCCTTACGTCCGGGGCCGATGCTGTCGTAAGGCGGCCCCTTCTTTATGTTTTCGAGGGCTAACTGCTGGTTGGCGAGGGTTTCATTTGTAAGGCGCTCTATCTCGGCCCTGTCATCCTGGGTCAAGTTGAATACGGCGTTGGTATCTGCCAGTGCCTGCTGCTGCATAGCCTCGACCCACTGCGGGAAGGTCTGTTGGAACTGGTAGGAGAGTGTGCCGGCTTCGCTCTGTTCACTTTCCGGGGGGGGGATTATAGGGCTGCTGACGCGATTAATAGCGTTGCTCTGACGGCGTAGATCCTCTGTTATGATTGCCCGGGGGTCAGCCATCCCGCGCCACAGTTTGTATGCACCGGCTTCGGAACGGATAAGGTCATCGAGTGCAACGGGGTCGATATCACGCAGTGAATCGATAGCCTTGGTCATACGTTTATCGGTGGCTTCTATAAGCCCCTGTATCTCGGCCAGTTCATTCTGGTTGGTAACCGATTGTGCGAGTTGCTGCATCAGGTTACGGGCTAGCGGCACCCACAGGTCAGCGTTATTGCGCTGTCGTTGTGAAAGAGCTTCGAGCTGGGTAATCTGTGATGGAGAGTTGTTAGTGAATGCGCTGTTGGCCTGCTCAAGAATCGCACGTTGCTCTTTCAGCATGGTGTTTATTAATTCTTGAGGCTGTTTCTCGCCATGCGCCTTTATCAGGCGTTGTATACGGGCTTCCTCTCTCAGTTCGGGCAGTTGTGCCAGGAGTGCTGCCAGATTGCGACGCTGGTTTTCGCCGGGGATCTGCCGTAACGCTTCACGAAGAGCATCGGCGCCATCGATCAGATGGCTGAGGGTGCCTGGAATGTCGCCCTGTTCACGCAACCCGGCGGCACTGCGGGCAAGGGCAAGCCCCAGGCCCGTATGCACATCATCCGGTGCGGAATCATCATTTATAAGCAGACGAAATGTTTCGGTAGCGCGTTTGTACTGTTCTGCGCGGAGGAAGGCTATGGCCGCGTTATAGCGGTAGGTACGCAGGGCGTCCGGGGTGCCCTCTATTCCAGCCCGCAGGTATGCTTCGGCAGCTTCGGTATACTGTTCCCCAGAGTAAAG
>CAZAKU010000076.1:0-15367 GCA_964485765.1 uncultured Lentisphaerales bacterium | reverse complement strand
TCTCGGCACACGCCTCTAAAAACGGTTTTTCACTTATTGAAATCGTTATTGTAGTGGCGGTTCTGTCTCTCCTCGCTATGCTTGCCGTTCAGGCAATGCTTAAGTCGTATCGCATGACACAGATTAACAAGGCAAAGAGTGATATCGCCAAGCTTCATGATTCTATGAAGTCGCTTATATGGGATACCGGCTACTGGCCAGGTGGAGCACAACCTATCTCCGATAAAGACACCGATACTGAGTTCATGCAGCTTGATGCAATAGAATCAAGCCTTATGGAAAACTCACATAACCACCCCAATTGGGATGGACCCTACATGGACTATGTCCCGCGCGATCCGTGGGGAAATTCTTACTTTCTCGATACCAAATATTACCCTAACGGTATCGGCAAGACTCCGGCTATTTCGGTTATTGGAAGTCTGGGGCCAGGTGGCAAAGGCCAGCCAGATTACCACGAAAACAACATATATGAAGAGATCAGTCCCTGACCTGAAAAAGATCAGGAGCCTCACCCAATATCACAATATTTGTCCAACGCTTCTTTATCAATCAGCGTAATATTGCGGCCATCGACCTTAAGCACACCTTTCATCTGCAGCTTTCGGAATGTACGGCTAAGCGTCTCTGGTATTGTTCCTAATTGAGAGGCCAGCATAGTTTTACTCACCTCAAGAGTAAACCTATCCCCTCCTTCAGATGCATCCGAAAGGTATTGAGCCAAACGTGACACAACATCTTTTAAAGAAAGATCATCCACCAGCGCAACAAAGCGGCGTAAACGTTTACTCAAAACGGCCAGCATATCCAAAAGAAGATCAGGGTCGCGACGTGCCGCGTTCAGAAAGCTGTCACGGGGAAGAAACAGAACCCTCGCACTCTCCTCTGCTACTGCAGATGCGGGGAAATCACTACCCTCAAATACCGCGACCTCGCCAACCGCGTCACCAGCTCCCAGGAGATGAAGGATCTGACGTCTGCCATCACCACCCACACGATGAACATTAATAACACCATTGGCAACAATGTAAAATCCATCTGCATTCTGCCCCTGATGAAACAAATATTCGCCGGTCTTAAGTGCAATAATGCGCGACACCCGAGACAACTGGCGTAACCCATCTTCTCCCAGACCGGAAAACAGTTCACAGGAGGCAAGTACATCACCCTCAGTCATTACACACACCACTGCCTTCCAGGACACTCCTGTATGCTGCCAGAGTACCCTCAAGCGTACATTCAAAAGAGTAACGTGATCGTGCGACCTCTCGTGCGGCTGTCACGCGTCGCGTTTTCTCCGCAGTATCATTCAGGGCAGACAGAATAACATCGGCTGCCGCATCGGGGTCATCAGGGTCAATAACCCAGCCGCAACCGTCCAGCGACTCCACAGTGCCCTCTGCATTTGCAGCCACCACAGGTGTCCCAAGTGCCATTGCTTCACGAACTGTTACGGAAGCCCCTTCCATACGGGATGGAAAGAAAAGAAGGTCAATGGACTTCAGTAGTTTTATGCCGTCAGGCTGAAATCCCGGCATCACAAAACGATCCGATAACCCGCGTGAATCGACTAACAACTCAAGTTGTTCTGCTTCCGGACCATCGCCAATCAGAATCCACTGAAAATCAGCACCCCTGGCATTCAGGGCATACGCGGTTTCAATCATCAATTTCCAGTTTTTCTTAACCGAAAGCTTCCCAACTCCCCCGATAAGGGGAGCTTTTCCAAATTTTTCACGCAGCTCCCGGTCGACTTCACAACGGTCAAGTGCGGCGACATCAAGCCCGGATGGAACTACCCAAACGCGGTCAGCCGGATAACCGCTTTCACAAAACACGCGTTTCACTGTTTCAGATATAGCCAATACCGCAGAGATCCGGGAGGGACTGTACTTCCTGCGTGACATAGGATTACGTCTTAACGGGGATGCAACCCTGCGCGACAGTACCAGCGGAACATCTACCTTGCTCGCCAATTTTCCGCCTATCCCGGTTGCACCCGAGTCATGAGCATGCAGAAGGTTTACTCCCAATTCCTTTACTATCTCCCTGGCGTGACGCCAACTTCCTGACGAGGAATTAGGATCAAGTGGTTCTGTCCATATTCCGACCTCACGTGCACGATGCCAAAGCATCCCCCCCGGAGGAGTTAACAAAACAGTCCCGACGCCACGAGCCATCAACCCACGCACCAGATTCAATACCTGGTTCTCCCCTCCACCCCAATCGTAATTGGTATGCAAGTGTGCAACCCGTATCTCAATATTATCTTCCCCATTACGCATACGTAATCCATACGATAAACGAGCCTGAATGGCAAGATTAGAGCGAACGCTCCTTACCTTTATTTGTTACGCAGGGCTTTAATAAGAGCGCGGATTGGTCGCTTATTGCCACCATTGATCCAAAATTTGAGAACACGCCTCCAAAAGGGGGTGTCTCGTTCGGCCAATACAAGGCGTAGGAATTGTTCACGGTCGGAGTTGTGAAGATTCAGGCGCCTTAGGCAGCGAAGATCAAAGAAGAGCTTAATTGCGGGATGACTGATTCTATTGCGGCTTATACTATCGGTGTCTATGAGCCATAGGCGCCATGCATCACCTTCGCGTCGTACAAGATAATTGCCTATTGCCAAATCGTCATGGCGTAGTCCACTTGTGAAGAGGCGTCGTACAACATCGGCGAGAGCACCCACCAACGCTGCTCTTGAGGCCTGATCTTCGGGACCCATGGAGTTGATAGCACTGTAGGCGGTTCCATCTGCTTCGATATGCCTGTATAACAAGTAGTGGCGTTTATCGAAACAACTCTCGTAACGTGTCCACCAGGAGAGAGGTGTGATCGTATCTATCCCGGCACGCGTCAGAAGCTGCGCTCCTTTAAATGCCCGGCTGGCAACATTTGTAAATTGCTGCGAGAACCATAATCCGAAAAGTCTGCCCGAGGAGTAAGCGGGGTTTGTCCAGGCCATTTTCAGCATAAGATTCCCGTGTACACCTGCTATTGAACAGTTCCATAAACTGTAACGTCGATTACGCGTCACCAAACGACTGCTTTCGGAAAGCGCATTATAGGCACGAAGACGTATAAAGTTTTCTATCTCTACCGATTCAGCCCTTAATGAAAATATATAATAGCGCCCATGCTGAATTCCCCCGCGACGAATAGCCAGACTTTCAGGGCGCAAAATTTCATCTGTTTCGGGACTGCAATAAATACTCTGTTTCGCGACCTCGGCAGCACGCTTTGCAGACCTACCTCCGCCACGTATAATCCTGCCCGACAATGAAATCCAACAGCTGAACCTGATAATTGCCCATGCCAATCGCGACTGTCCGCTGCGCTCACGATAATCGAGACAGAATGTGGCAAAACTTTCTCTGTCACACTCCAGAGTCTCGCGGAAAACACGGGCCAGTTCCCGGCCTATATCGACCAAAAACCATAATCCGCGAGATGCATAACAACTCGCTTTGCCGAAGTCTACAAACTCCAGAGTGCCATCGGTGCATCTCAGGAGATTACCTATATTCACATCATGTGTGATAACACCGCGTTTATGAATTGAAACAAGCAGTTTCGACAACTCCACGACCGTAAGATCGGCAGCACCTTTGAGCTCATGCCCCTCTATGAAACTGCGTCGGAAAACTGCGGATATGCCACCTTTATCGTACCACTCCGAAATACTCAAAGGCGTTGAACGCACCACTCCCCGTAACCACGAAAGAGCCCGGTATTCCAGCCGCCAGGATCGGTCAATACGCCTTACCCCCGGTGCTGCCCAGAATCTCTTACACACAACACTGCGGTTACTCTCAAATAGTACCTCACGCAATATTCCGCGGCGCCAGCGGCGCTGAACGGTAACTGGATCTTTGGAGGAAATCACAGTCTGCTACTCCTCTATCACCAAGGGAGTGAGTTCAGCATAATTAACTTTGAGTGACAATGGTCGCTCTCCGCGCCGCCTGAGATAAATTATCCCCTTCCCGCCCCTGAACCACACCTGATTTCCACCGACACAGTACAAGTCCACCCCTTCACCGGGAATCACAACGCCCTCTCCTTCAAAGAGTCTAACCGCTCTTGAGTCAGCATCACAGACCTCTACATGAATAGCGAAAACATCGTCCCCCAGCGATTCTATCCCCTGCGGTGCAAGCATCAGATCTGCAGGAGGCCCCCACGGGTAAACGGTATGTACAATACGCTGTCGTGCCGCACGTGCCTCAACAACCAGTGGCTGGTCACAGAATGGCATATCGGCAACATAAACAGAATCGGCATACGACGCAGTCGGAATAACTCTATTGCCGCCAGCCTTGATCTCAATGGCATCTCCGTTAGTTACCACCATGACCCGCCTGACGTTCGTGCCCTTTTCAGCCCAGTCAACGCGAACTTCAAGGATCAAATCTCCAGCGTTACTGTTACAGGCACCATGCCAGTGACCGGCCAGCTTTTTGCTGCGAAAAGCATCAACGAGACCGCATTCACGCCTTATGCGGCGCTTTCTCAGTGTAGCATAGTCGTTAAATGACCATATCGCATAACCGGCACATGCGTTACCGGCTGCCTCGACACCACTGAGCACAGTTTGAATTGTATTCAGCTGCTCAAGCTCATAACAGGTTTGTCCTCGTTTGGCATGGGGCGTATTGGCACATTCACTCAAAAGACCCACACCAAGTCGACTATGGCGGGTACCCTCTGTCAGCTCATCCAGCTCATAGTTGCTCCCCCAGACATCGGTAACGCCGAGGGTTTTGCTGCGTCGCGCGCGATAAAGGTGATTTTCGGCATATATGACTGCACGCTGCTCGGGATCATGTGCATTTGCCACCTCCCGAAGGCGCCTGAAGACTGTCAGATCGCGTGACTCATTACCTAAACCCCATAGAATTATTGAGGGGTGGTGATGATCGCGCTGTATCATTCCTGTCAGTTGCATCTGGGCGTTATCGAGCCATCGGCCCTTTCTTACACTTTTCCAGCTGGCGACCTCGGCATAGACCAATATGCCCAGCTCATCGCAGGCATCGAGAAAATCAGGTGATTGAGGATAATGAGCCAGACGCACAAAATTAAGGCCCATTGACGCGATCAACTCTGCATCGCGCCTGTTAAGAGAAGCAGTTAACGCGTTGCCCCAGCCGGGAATACTTTCATGACGATTACACCCACGCAGTTTCACCTGCTCTTCGTTAAGGTAAAATCCTTCGCCACGCCTGAACTCAACCTTGCGTATTCCGAAAGAGCGGCGAACGGTATCGACGATCTCTCCATTACAGTGCAATTCAACCTGCACACAGTAAAGATCCGGTTTGGCTGGTGACCAGCGTTTCGGGTCGGGTACAGCAAGCTGAGCATGCAGTACAGGATCATGAGGCCTCACACTACCGCAGGAAAGGGAGGTCGTCGATGTTACCAGACGATCGCAGGAATCAAGTATGCTGACAAACACTTCGTGAGAGATATCGCTGCCGGCGACACCGCTCAACATACACCCGATCTGTACCGAGGGCTGCGCTCCGAGAGGATCGCGAACATGAATGGAGCTGACCTCAACGCTCGATTGTGACCGTTCTTCGATCCACAGACCCCCTGCAGCGCCACCATATAGAACAAAATCAGGGTCTTGAATTCCGGGGAGCACATCTGATGAGCAGCGGTTTGTTATCCGCAGGGCAACAGTATTGCACTCTCCGGAGCGAACAAAGGGGGTTATATCGCAATCAAAGCCAAGATACGCACCATCGACTTTCCTAACGCAGGAGCCATTGACCCACAGGTCGCCGGTTCCCCTGAAGCTGCCGGCTCGAAAGATCCAGGATCGGCTTCGGGGAACTTCGGTAAGGTCCAGAGATGTGCGGTAAGAACCCCAGCCGTGGTATACATCCACACCGTCGATAAAAGTTTCGGCGCGATTCCAGCAGTGAGGCATCCGGACGATATCTGCATCGCCCTCTCCCGACAACCAACTTTCCGCAGCCTTACGCCGCACAAAACTCCAGGCAGCAGAGTGTAACCTTCGCAATGAAGTAGTATTGGGGGGCATAACAGTATTGTTAGATGTCGATATCTAAGATATCCGGCTCGTCCTCGACAAAATATTCCTCTACGACAACTTCCGGCTCTTTGAATGTAGGCAGGTAGCGATAATATACCTCGAGCTGAAGGGCACTGAGGCATGTATCCTGAATTTCGCCGGGGCCGTGCTCCCCTTCGGAAGGAGAAGTCCAGGATCCTATCTCCTGCTCTTTACCCAGATGATCTACATACACTCCCTTTACTATCTCCTGAGTCTTTACGAGTTCGGGATTAAACTGTGCATTCCACTTCGTCCAGGTGCTGCCACCTGCGTGGAATTTAGCCTGTGTTATATAATACCAGTAATAGATCGGGCTCCTGCCGCCATAAGGCTGCTTTTCATAATTCTCCCAGCTGAAGGTTGCGGTATCCAATAATGCCAACCCGGCACGCGCCTCAGGGTCATCACCGGCACCAAGCAATTGCATACAGAGAACGCCTACACCGGTGAGTCCGGATTTGCCCGGGCTTGTATAACCGAAGCCACCGATAGAGCCGGACTGGGAATTCTTCTTAAACCCATCAACCGCTTTCTTGAAAGCACTATCGAGGCCCTCCACCTCCAGGTTGGCCATTTTACCGGCCTTTACAGCCTGAGCGCACCAGCCCATATATGAGGTGTCATCACGAAGCGCCGGTATCATATTGTAGTTCCAGCCACCTGAGGCATTTTGGCCTTTAACAACATGCTTCATCAGACGTTCCGCAGCATATTTAACATTGGGGTTATCCGTAAGAGCAAAGGCCTCGCAAAGTGCGTAGCAGACAATTGGATGGGTGTAATTATGACCATCACCGCGGAAGATGCCACCGTCGGGAACTTTCCCCACGAGATATTCGATCGCCTTACGCACGGTTGCGCCGAACTCAGGGTGCTGCCCCTCGTCAGGTGTTTCGCCATGTGCCAGGAAGGTCAAAAGAGCCATAGCAGTCATGGCACCGGGATATTGTTTATCCCAGGATCCATCGTCGGCCTGATTATGCTTCAACCAGCGAAGTGCGCGCATTACAGCGGCTTCTCCGGCGCCACTGCCGCCATATCTGGCCATTGCCGCGCCTCGTGCACCGCTGGCCCGGCTACCGTATATACCCCGAATCATCATCGGGCTTTTTGTAATCGCGACAGCAGTGAATTCCACCGGTTTGGGGCTCATTGGTGTATCTTCGGAGGTCGTGGGGCTCTCCACAGGGACATCGGAGGTGAATTCGACATCGACCTGCTCGATTTCCGGCGGCTCAATCTCCTCGATCTCCTCAATCTCCTCCGGTATTTCGGGATCAACAATCTCCGTAAGGGTGGCGCGAGTAGGCGGCTCCTTAGCGCCGCCGAAGAGATAGAGAAGGGTAAGCATGAAGATAATACTAAGACAGGCAATCAGGGGAGCCGAAAGGCGCTGCAGCTGTAATTTGGCAAATTTATACTCACCCGTCTCTTTCGGTGCACCGAGCCCCGAAAACATCTTCTGCATACGTTCCACAAATGTCATCTCATGAAAGAGATGCATCATTTCATGGAAAGCATTATCATCCGGAAATCCTTCATACTCATCGCGCATAGCTAACTCCTTATCTCACGAACTTTGTACTCAAAAAGGGCACAAGCACACTACAAACGTCCGTGACTCTCCTTTTCTTAGCCAATATGGCATTTTCTGCCATAATCTGATGTTCCTGCGACTGAATCGGAAAATTACATACTGAAAACATTAATATTTTCAAGCTTCGCCTCTGAACAGGCGTCTAAAACCTTCACCAATTTACCATGATGGGAATCCAGAGTACACTTAACGATGATGGTTGTTGTACGGCTGTAAGTCGCCATCTGGATTAGTTTTCTCCGTAGGGATTTAAGTGTAACGGGATATCCTTTACCCCATAAATAACCCTCGGGATGAATAGTAATCGTCACCAGCTCCGGTTGCTCTTCCTTCTTGGCATCCGGATCGGGTTGCGGACGTGACGCATTCAGCCGGGAGAGGATATCCTCCGGCTTAATCGTCACAATGAAGAAGATCAGCAACTGAAAGACAACGTCGATCATCGGCGTCATCTCCAACTTTGCCGCCTCTCCAGCGTTACGTTTTCGCTTTTTTAACACGTATCAAAATCTCCCGAATAACCGCTAGCCTTTCGCCTTGCGTTCCTTGATCGCCACGAAATTAATTCGCCATATGCCTATCTCGGTACACACATCCATCACCTTCTTTACATCACGATGACGTGCCAACTTATCGGCCCGGATCATAACGGGGAAGTTCCCCATTTGGTTTCGGCGTCGCTTCATAATGTATCTGAGCATAGATACATCGAGGCGTTTGTTGCTGATGGTGATAAGCCCTTTACGGTCTACTTCGATTACAAAGGTATCTTTCTGCTCTTCAATAAGGTCTCCGTGGGGAGACTCTTCGAGCTTAATATCCTCATTTACCTGCTTATTTATCGTCATAGTAACGATAAAGAAGATAATGAGCTGAAATACGACGTCGATCATCGGCGTCATATCTACCTCGCAACCCTCATGATGTCTAAATCGTCTACTCATAAAAATATCTCCTGCCGGAAATCCTATCCGGAGAATTAATCTTCAACGACTTCGACATTACGCAGATCCTTAATAAGCTCCATGGTAATAGCTTCCATCCGCAGTACAATCTTATTGGCATTGTTACGGAAGCTGTAATAGAAAGCGACGCATGGAACAGCAGTAAAGAGCCCTGCGAAGGTTGTGTAAAGGGCCTGGGATATATTACTGGAAAGTGCACCTACATCGATAGTAACACCGGAGATATTACCAAATGCCAGGATCATACCCTGAACCGTACCCATAAGACCAAGCATGGGTGCAATATTACCTACCACACTCAACCAGGTAAGTTTCTGCATTATGCGTTCTGTTTCGAGGTCAGCTGATGTAGCAATAGCCTCCTGAATGATGTCGTAACCCTCTTCGACGTGGCTGAACCCGGCCGTAAGGATGTTTGCCATCGGTCCGGGCTCATTCTCGCAGCACTGCAGCGCTTTGAGCACATCACCCTCACCCATCGAATCGGTAACATTATCGATGAGCACCTGGGGCATAATCTTCTGGGCACGAACGGTTATGGCACAATCGACTACCAGGTAGATTCCCCATCCAAAGGCGCCAAAAAGCATCATCCACAACAGAATCCCCAACCAACCGGAGCCAGTAATCACATCAATAAAGTTCTGCTGACGCACAACATCAGGAGTTGCCGCGGTAGTATCACCTGTAGTAGCAACGACTTCGCCAGCGGGCCCGCCGGGAGCCGCCGCATCATCCTCTGCAAAAACCTGACCAGCAACTGCCACCATTCCAGCGACAAGGATCATCATCCAGATGAATTTCTTCATATTATCTTCCTGTTCTTTGTTTTACTTGTTGTTGTTAATATTATCGTACGAAAAACTATTTCAATTCCTTTGCATAGGTGCTGCCCGGGTATTTAGTCAGCAACTCATCGCGCATTTTTTCAACGTAATGAACCTGATTCAATTCCCTGAAACACTCAGCTGCCTTTGCAAGCGCTTCTGGCTGGACGGCGGGTACATTACGATACATCAGCCAGGTACGCAAGTATCCATCCATAAGAGCCCTTTCGTAGTCGCCCTTACTCTTCGCCATATCACCCCTCATATTCTGAGCGCGTGCTGCGACCTCGCGAGAGCCGATTTTCACACTTTTATCGAGTTCACTATTAAGTTTGGCAGTCTTGCCCTCCTTTAAAAGCGCACTCCAATACGGGATAACTATCGCCTGAGCATAGGCTTTTGGCTGACTCTTAAGAATAGCCTGCACAGCTTCAACGGCCTCGCCGCTCTTGTTCTGCTGCATAAGGGCATCTGCCAAAAAGCGCCCGGCGGTAACATCCCACCCCAGCATCTGGTAGTCCTTGACCATCTTCTGCAGCAGAGGGACTGCCTCATCGAGTCTTTCGCCCTTTTGTACAGCGGTTGCGATTTTTTTGAGGGATGCGGGTGCAGCAATCTTTACCGCAGACACATCTTTCTCACTGAGCTCGGTAGTCATGGCGGTTCCTCCGCTACGCTTAACCGTCAGAGAGTAGGCGTCACGCGATCCTATCCATCTGATATCGTCAAATTTGATTTTCGTTTTATTATTCGATTTGATCAGGTAACCCGGCAGGGCAGCCGAAGCTGACAGGGTTGTGGCCAGAGCCAAAGTCGCCACCAGGGCAAATCTACTGCATATTCTTTTCATACTGTTATTCCTCCTAAAATCGCTTAACTCAGAGTTTATTCCTATTCAATTTCAGATTCCTTTTCTGCACCATTTGTCTCGGCAATCAGTTTCCAGGCCGATAACTGGGGTGCATAGCGCCCACCCGGAAAGAGCCTCTTGTACAGCTCTGCATTATTATATACATCCTGCCAAAGCATCTGATCCATAAGTAGTTGTGTAGATTCAAATATTGCAATTTCGATATACGGAAGGATCTCTTCGGCATCCTCTTCGATTCCCATTTCGGCATCGAAGACAAAAGACTGGTAGGCTGCAATCGCTTTTCCACGCACGGTTTTCAGAAGTTCGGGATCATCGCCAAATGCTTTTTCGGCATCGATTTTACGTGCCTCAAGGCGTGATACCTCCAGTTGTGCCCGAGCGCGGCCGCCCGAAGACTTCTCATAGCTTTTAACCTTACGCATAGAACCTATTGCGTTGTTAAAGAGATCGATTCTCTTATCACGATCTGACTCCTGCGCGGCCTGTTCGCTGAATATTTCCACTGCCAGCAGGTTAGCTCTTACGATATAGCCGCTGAGGGGGTATTTGGAGATAAATTTAGAGATCAGCTCAGACGCCTCTTTTATAAGGGCTGCATCATCATTGGACTTACGGGACTTAGCCAAAAGCGCTTCTGCTTTACCCAGCATTGCAGGTTCCTGCAGGGCGCGTTCGCCATTATCTGATAAGACGCTGTCAAAAGCCTGAATAGCAACATCATACTCCTTCACCTCCAGAAGCTGATTTCCTGCGATGAGAAGCTGTGACTGCGCATACTGCCCTTTCTCTGTAAACATCAGGCGGAACTTCTCTTTGGCCTCGCTTTTGAGACCAAGGTCGAGCAGATTCATACCCCAGTTAAAGAGGACGTTCTTCGCCGCCTGACTATCGGGGTATGTCTTCCGAAGATTACTAAATGCCGCTTCCGCTTCAGACGGTTTACCTAAAATCGAATAAATGGTGCCGATCTGGGTTAAAGCAGCGGGAGCAACCGTGGATTCCGGGAACCGTTTCACCAGCTCAGAGTACATCTCTATAGACTGAGCCTTTAGATCCTCAACTGATTTTCCGTCGACCCCTTCCGTCATCCGCGAAAGTACATAGGCACGACCGAAATAAGAGGCTTCCATTATTGAAGCGTTGCGCTTCTTATCCGCTTCACTCGCATTGTAAGGATAGGCAGGATCATTGATTTCATCGGCCACCTCTTTGAACTGAGATGCGGCTTCCCACATAATCGGCGTACCCAAAAGGGCGCCCTGTTGATTCGTCGTCGCGGCCTGAATTAAATTAACGCCATTACGCTTATTAGCCTGGGCGAGGCGAAATCTGGCCATCGTCAGCTGTGAACCCGGGTTATCGCGCTTCTTAAGCGAATCAATATATGTTTTTAATATATTCATCTCATTAGTGATACTGCCCTGTTTTTCATAGACGGTTGCAATGCGATTCATCGCGTCATTATATGATGTAGACTCTGCATGATCCTCCGCTACGCGCTTGAAATACGGCATTGCGCCATCAAGGTCATCCTGGCGAAAGCGATCCTCTCCAAAACGGAAAAGCGTACCGGCTGCACGGGAGTGTTCCCTGTAATTATCAAAAAACAGCTCGTAGCAGCGCGCACGCTCAGAAACCATACCGCGCTGCTCAAACTCAATGGCCAGGGTGAGAAGTTGATCACCGGCCTTTTTCATAAGCTGCGGGTCATGGCCGTAACGCTCGCCCAGATGCCCCAGAGCGGCCTGTGCCATAAGCGTTTCTCCATTTTCAACAAAACAGGTAACCAGATTCTTCAAGCTGGCCGGACTCTGTTCTGCCTGGGGATAACGGTTGAGCACCTTTATGTAACGTTCCGCAGCATTTTTCCACTGATTCTGATTGAAAAGAACATGTGCACCGGCGAACTGCTGTACAGAGACCTGTTCGCGCTCCGCATCAGTAACTCTAAGTTTGATTTTGCCGCCCATCCCCTCGAGTATCGGAATTACCTGATCGAGGCGTTCACCCGCATCAGGGGCCCATGATGTTTGAGGATATTTGTAAAAGACATTTGCAAGCAGCTGCAGTGCGCCATTTCTCCGTTTTCCGTTGGAATCTTTTCGGCCAGCGAGCAGGTTTACAACACTCGCCTCATCATAGCCCTCAGTTTTCATAAGTACTTCAGCCCTGTCCTGAAGCATAACACCCATCAGATAATGGCATTCCGCCATGGGGCTGAGACCTGTAAAATCGACACCTTCACGCTCCGATGCGACCTTGAGGTCGTTATCAATCCTGAGTAATTTCGACTTGTAATCCTCAATCAGCTTCTGTGCCTCGGCCACATCACCATCGATCATACTGATGTGGGCGAGCATTACGACCGCTTTTCCGAAGAATACGTCGCGTGTATAAAGCAGATCACCAATAAACTTGTTGGCCTTCTCAAAGTAAGCGGCACGCTTGGTTTTATCGGTAGTATCCTTGGCCAGAGATATGTACAACTCCGCCATTTCGGCTGTAATCTGACGCTTAACTTCATACTCCAGGTCTGCTTTCAACACCAGCTGATAAGCTTTCGCGGCATCCTCTTTCAGCCCCAGCATCAACATCATTTTGGCATATTTGTACGCACTGTCGCGATAAAAGGTATTTATCTTCTCAGTAGGTCCATCCTTGTACGCCTCGAAAAAGCTCTTATATATGGAGCGTGCCTCAGGATATTTGCCATAGGCATAGTATCCATCGGCAAGAGTCAACTTCATCGCCCATACTTCCGGGCTGCCCTGATCCGATTTGGCGGCAATGATGCTCTTTACCTCATCAAATTGCATCGAATAAACCAGAACCTTTATCTTCAATACCTCAATAACAGGTCCGATCTCGGGATGCTTTCTCTCAGCTTCTTTCATGGCCTTCTTGGCCCAATCATTCATATTTTGATCGGTCAGGCGCTCAATGAAAAGAACCTCCGCCGCAAGCTCACGATCAAGCCTGTTATCCCCCAGCCCCTGGGCAAAAGTAGGCAAAGCAGAAAAGGAGAGCATTACCGCAACTCCGGAGAGCCATGCAGTAAACGTTAACGAAAATTTGTAACTATTCATAGCGCCTCATATATACGCAATTTATTCTCTAAGGTCAATCCGAACATGCCGAAACCGCTATTTGTTGCAAAAAACATACCGCTAATGCAACATGTTTTTCCAACTTTAAGCAAATCCCCTCCTCATGATTGAATACGTTTCCCCCTTTAGTTACATTAGAAAAAAACCGTTTTGACCACTTTTTTAACGTTATTTGACTCAAATAAAGATTTAGGGTTGCTTTGCAGGCCTGTTTCTACTACGCTCTCGTGGTTTCCAGGACCATATTTTTCTAGAATATTATAAGGAATTTTCACATGGGTAAGTTAGTCCGAGTTCTTGTTATCATATCGACGCCCCTCGCCGTAGGCGCATTGGTTTTCGGTATCTTTCTATACAATAAACGTGAATTACTGGTCGGCAGGACTGCACTGCTTGAAGAGACCATTATCGCTGTCTCCAACTTTATTGAAGAGGAAGATCCCGAACAGATTGACGACATGCCGCATGTAGGCCGTGACATATCGAGTGTTGGAGCCCGTGTGTTGACAACCCCGGATATAGACTCATTCTGGGAAGATTACAAAGATACATACGAAACAACCGGGATGCCGCGCTTTGAGTGGAACAACACCCCAACGAAAGCTGCCCTGCGTGAGTTTTACGCTCTCGATGGCGAAGGCAAGCCTAAACGCGACATAATAAACAACCGTAAGGATCGCAATGGCCGTATGAAGGCGTTACTGGACGGCCTGCGGGCACGCGTGGCAAAGCAGTACGAAGCCCTGAATCTTACGCGCTCTGAACTGGCAAAAACACGCAAAGAGCTGGAAGATACCATTGTTCTGCATAACGATGAGAAGATCGAGCGTCGTAAAAACCTGGTAACAATCAGCGATCAGCGAACCACCATCTCTGGACTTGAGGACGATAAAAGATCCCTCAAAGGTCAGGTCAGTAACCTGGAGCAGGAGAAGCTTGAGCTGAATGAAGAGATCAAAGGCCTAAACAAAGAGATCGCAGAGCACATAGAAGAGAAGCAGGGGCTTGAGCAAAAGATCTCTGACCAGAAAACGAGGATAAAGGAGCTTCAAATTCAGATAGATAACCTTGCTCCAGGAACACCGGGAGGATCTACCATTCCTGGCGGAGCAGGTGATAAAGGAAATATCGTATCTGTCAATGAAGGACTGAACTTTACCATTGTTAAGCTGAATGAGGCATTTATCGCTCAAATCAAGACGGCACAGGCAAACGGCGGCTCAGCAAGGTTTGCTATCGACCTGTATGTGCGCCCGAACGTAGAGGGTGCTAAAGTCACGAATAAGATTCGCCTCGAACGCTTTGACTTCGAGAATGGTGTTGGCATCGGCTCGATCCTGCTTGACTGGAAGCAGGCACCTCTAAGGTCTGGCGACATCGTATATAACTGATATACCGAACAGAATTAATCAGACGGGTCATGCCTCACGGCGTGACCCGTTTTTTTGTGCCTGTCAGCTAACCCGCATATTTCATGAACAGCAGGCTGTTCACTTCATAAGCGCCTCAGAGCGAGATGGTTCTCGATCTGAGACTTCGGCGCGGCGCAATAGCACCTTGCTCAGGGTTAGCCCTGAGCGAAAACGACGCAAGTCGTTGTAGTCGAAGCCCGTAAGGCGAACGTTTCATGAAACTCATGAAATGTTCGGGCTTATCATTTGAAATGCACTCGAAAAATCGGGGATTGCACGTTTTGAGTGAAATAATGAACGCTCCAGAGCCAAACTGCGCCAACTCTACGCTGTGATCCGGCAGCAAGGGTGAAATCCTGCCTGTCCAGAAAATCACAGGCCCAGGCAAATAACTCGCGCACTAATGAGCTCTTTGAGCTGCGCCTTCTGTTCGTCACCGACAAAGCTGCGGTCAATGAAAGAAAACGTTTTCGGAATGTTCGATGCAACTC
>CAZAKU010000075.1:0-6568 GCA_964485765.1 uncultured Lentisphaerales bacterium | reverse complement strand
CAGTATGAGCATATGGTTATACAGGGGAAAATCCCCCCGAACGCAAAGGCTGGCGACCTGATTGCCGCATTCACACGAAAAGCCGTGGAGAACCATGTCTCAATCCAACCCGGCGGATCGTATGTATGGGATTTCAAACTGCCTGCCAAATCTAAAGATGAGGGTTTCTGGGTAAACTTTCATTACTCCGCGGCCGGGGGAGCCGTCACCCCAGTTGACCTCGTATGTGACATCATAGAGGAGGGCACCATTACGGCCCGCAAAGAGGTCCAGCGTAAATCAGGAATGGAAGCTACCCTCTATTTCGAACCGGGAAGCATCTCTACGAGCAGCCCCTCGGTAAGGATTGCACATATCGGCGGTAACGATTCAGGCGGCGTACTTATCTCTGAGCGCAACGGGGTATGTATCCTAACCCCAAGCGGAAGCTTCCCGGGCAACCTGCTCAGAGCACTTCTCATAACACTTGCGGCTATGATGGCGCTTTCTGCATTCGGTCTAACAGCAGGAGCAATGTTCTCTCTGCCGGTAGCGGTACTAAGCGCAACCACAATACTCTTAGTTGCATTGTCAGGGAATTATTACTCCAGCAATCCCGCGGACTATTCTCTATCTGAAGAAGCGGGAACAACCCCCTCTGTGATTCAGACAATTTCCGTAAAAATGCTAAGTACTGCCGGAACCGTCACATCTCCTGTTCTTAACTCGGCACCCTACTCCTCCCTCGCGCAGGGAATCCGAATACCCTTCATCGCAACCCTTAAAGCGCTCCTGCTTCTCGGGCTCGGTGCGCCTCTTATTCTTGCTCCGTTTTCCGCCTTTATTCTGCGCCTACGCGAACTTGCCAGGGGGGCACAGGGATGAAGCGTGCATATTTAAAACAGTTGTTACCGATACTCCTTGCGTCAGCCCTGCTTGTTAGTGCATCTATCAGGGAGCATGCACTTAACATCGACAATGACTCACCCCGCATATACAGCAAAGGATCACACCCGCTGGTAACCTTCGTTATTGTCGGACTCGGAGGGTTCCGCGGTATCGTGGCCGATATGCTCTGGCTGCGCACATCTCTACTTCAGGAGAAGGGACGCTACGTTGAACTCGTGCAGCTCGCAGAGTGGGTAACCCAGCTGCAGCCGCACGCCGAGAGTATATGGGGCTTTCACGCATGGAACCTGGCATACAACGTCAGTGTAATGATGGACAGAGATGAGGACCGCTGGCGATGGGTTAACAACGGCATCTGCCTGCTGCGTGACAAAGGCCTGCTGCTCAACCCGGAAAGCGCGCACCTGCATGCTGAACTGGGGTGGATATATCAGCATAAAATAGGCGCATCCAGCGACAGTGCAAACATGTACTACCGCAAGCATCTTGCGGAGCAGGTTCAGTCTATACTCGGTGGCGGAGAGTTGCCACACCCCCTGAAAAACCATCATATAACAGCACTGCGTAATGAACTCAAAATGGACACCGCACTGATGCAGGAGATCATTGATGAATTCGGCACCATAGACTGGCGGGTTCCGCAGGCGCACTCTCTGTACTGGGCCTATAAAGGCAGAAAAGTTGCATCCGGATTCGATGCTCTGCGCTGCGAACGCATGATGCTGCAGAGCCTCGCCTCCATGATTCGCACGGGGCGGCTTGAGTTCACACCCCTCACGGACGCTGAATGGCAGTACCAGCTGCTCCCTCACAACATACGAATCGAGTCGGTCAATAAACGCTACATGGAAGCTATCGCGAAATTCCCCAGCAAACGTCTGGATATCGCACATCGCTACTTCCTGGCATCCGCTATAGCAACACTCGAATATGAGGGGAAGCATGAAGCTGCCAAAAAATGGCTTAAACTGCTGCATCTCATCCTTCCGCCAGAAATCAGAAAACCGGATATGGAAGAGATCTATTCCGGCAACCTGGACCTTGAAGAATAGTCATAAATGCTCTAAGGGCTCATGCATGAAACATATGCATAAGATCAGGAGAGACCTCATCTATGAAGCGTGAGTTTTCACACGGGATGAATCCGCCGTCACGGGTTCTTCGATACTCAGGAACACACAATATCAACTCATCCATGGCACGGGTGACCGCCACATAGAAAAGCCTTCGTTCTTCGGAGTCATTTTCACCTTCACTCAGAGAGCGTGCCGATGGAAACATCCCCTCTACAACCCAGAGAATAATTACCACCGGCCACTCCAGCCCTTTGGCCTGATGCACCGTACTCAGATGCACCCGCGCACGATCACCCTCATGTTGCTGAGCGTATTCATGGTCGATATTAGTTAACAGCGCGACCTCCGACAGGAAGGAGATAACATCTGTGCGCTCAGACATCTGCACCTCCAGCTCGCGCAGATCATCCAGGCGCCGGTCATAATTCTCATATGTTCGGTGAATATAATCCTCGTAAAAAACATCCAGAAACCGTTCGACTGCATCGGCGCCTGTCATTGATGAGCCCGACTTATGGTACTCCGCCAGAAGAGCGCCGATCGGTGCCCACTGCGGCCGTGCCGAAGGGCGCATCGCTTTGACCAGCGCATCCCTCTGCTCCGGATCACGCGAGTCAAAGGACTCCCCTATCTTCTTCCATGTGCTCTCAATGCTCTTCGGCCCCATACCGTGTAACAGGCTCAACAGTCGTGAAAACCCTACCCAGTCTCGCGGCATCTCGGCCACCCGCAGGAAACTCAGGGCATCCTTTACATGTGCCTGCTCAAAAACGCCCACCCCGGAAGTAATCCGGAAAGGCATACGTGAACGAGTCAATGCCACCTGAAGATCAACTGAATGGAAATGTGCCCTGTAAAGTACCGCGATATCCTCACTCTTGTATCCCGAGCGCCGAAGTCGCTGAATCATCTCAACAACCCCGCGCGCCTGATCCATACCCTCACGAACCACCATCATCCTAGGTCGATGATAACTCTCGCGAGTCGGGCGAAGTGTTTTCTGAAACTGCTCCGGATTACCGGCTATGCAGGCATTGGCCAATTGCAGCACCTCTGGAACACTGCGGTAATTCTGTTCAAGCTTTACGATCCTGACATCCTCGTAGCGCTCGGGAAAACTCATAATGTTACGGAAGTCAGCCCCGCGCCAGGAGTATATGCACTGGAAATCATCGCCTACAACCATGAGGTTACGGTGGCGGGCAGCCAACAGATCCACCATGCCGGCCTGCAGGCAGTTAGTATCCTGATACTCATCTACCAGCAGATGCTGAAACTGAGACTGGTAAGCACTCAGGACATCCGGCTCCTCACGTAACAGCTGCAAACCGTTGACAAGCATATCGTCAAAATCCATTGCGTTGGATCTCTTTTTTCGCTCCTCGTAAGCACGGTGTACATCTACGATTTTGCCAGGATCTACATCACACTCATCGACCCATTCATCAAGCACATCCTCGATCGGGAGGGCCTGATTAGCTGCCTTACCGAACCATGAAAGCAGAAGATCACGCTTTGGAAAATCCTTACTGTTCAGCCCCAGCGACTTCACACACTGTGTCACCATGCTGCGGCTGTCATCGCGATCGAGAATCACATAATCGGGATCGTAGCCCAGCCTGTTACCGAAACGCCTAAGCATCCTGTTGGCCACATGATGAAAGGTTCCTCCCCAGACACCGCCAACAGCACCTCCGACAGCCAGCCGTGCACGCTCCAGCATCTCCCGGGCAGCACGGTTGGTAAAGGTAAGCAACAGTATCCCCCCGGGCGCCTGCCCGCGTTCAACCAGATAAGCAACCCTGTAAACCAACGTACGCGTCTTGCCGGTTCCCGCCGCAGCCAGAACCAGCACAGGCCCATCAGGGGCTGTCACCGCATCGTACTGTTCCTCATTCAACAAAGCCCTGAAATCGGTCATTCTTCCTGATTATCCTTTCTAAAACCCTATTCCCTATACCGTAGCCAGCTCTGCGAAGGACCTCTTCAACGAATCCGACAACTTTTCATCCCACTGCATCACAGAATCAGGCAGGTTCGCTTCCTCATGCTGCAGTCCCAGTCTTTCGGCAGAAATCCCGCTATGCAAAACCATTCGCACGACATCTATAACGCGTAACTGATCCGGGGACTTTAGCAGCACCAACCCCTCATCATCCTCTGTCTCCACCGGTGCGGCCATGCCGGAATTTATCAGCATATCCACCGAATAGTTTACAAGCCGAATCGATATACAGCGCTCATGCGCAAACGCTGTCGGCTGTAACACCTCCTCATCGACCAGCATGCGGCGGGCAAGCTCATGCACAAGCGACACAGTCGTAAGCACCTTGGCATTGGCACTGGCATTCTCGGCCCCCTTCTCCATCCTGAAGGTATCAGCGTTCTGCCAGGCAAAGGCTACCTCGGCACCGAAGAGAATAATTTCCCAACTGACATATACCCATGCCAACAGAATCGGAACAATGGCAAAGCTTCCGAACAGTTTGTCGTTCTTGCTTACGCCTATCTGTAGCCGGGTACATATAGTTATCCAGCAGATGAATAGGGTAGCTACAACCATTCCCCCTACAATCCCCGGTAACACCCGCACACGTGTATTAGGCATAAACATAAGCATAAAAGTAAACAGGAGCGTAGCCACAAGCCATGAGCCTATGCTGCTGAATAGGGGCATCAGAACCGCAATCCAGCGTACCGATTCCTCACTGCCGCTCCCGATAAGCAGATCGCTGACGGAGAGAGTCGAGGCCGCGGTTGCCAGCAGAGGCATCACAATTATAACACTCAGGTAATCGGTAAATTTCCGCCATAGAGTGCGTCCCTTACTTACTCCCCAGACCCTGTTGAACGATTCCTCAACCTTACCAAGAACACTTATCACCATCCATAGCAGCATCACCAGGCCAACCCCGCCGAGCTTCCCGAAGTCCAGCCCCTCCACGATGTCAAACAACTCGTTAGCCCGCAGCTTCAGTTCATTTGCCAACTTCGTCGCAGCCACCAAATCGGGGTTCTCAGTTGATTCGGCCAACTCTGCGACAATTATCTCTCCCCCGCCACCGGGGGTATCAGCGCTCGCAGTAATCCTCACAACCCCATTTGAAGGTGCTGCGTTGAGAGAATCTGAATCGTTTTGAAGATTTTCCTCTGCAGCCTCGTTGGCATTGGTCCCGGAGGGTTCTTCATGCGCCAACTGTGCGGCAAAGTCATCGACCAGCGAAAGGACCTGCTGCCGGGCCTGCTGCTTGTCGCCGAATGCCCGCACCAACGCCAGCGACATGGCCAATACCGGCACAATTGCCATAAGGCTGCGGAAAGTCAGCGATGATGCATGCAGCTGACAGTCATCGGCACGAAAACCGCGCCATACCAATTCAAACATTCGTGCAAGCTTTGCAATCGGGCGCTGCCAGCCGTGAAGGCGTCTGACATCTATATCCCAGATCTTAGAGAACCACTGCCTGCAGATCACAAATGCACGTTTTAACGAATCTATCCATGAACTCATAATTTACCCTCCTGTCATCTCCAAATAGCGATACCAAATAACGATCGTCTTTGCATCACAAATCTCCCCCTCCCGAATAGCATGTTCAAGATGATCGCGGTCGAACATCACCGTTTCAAGCGATTCATCTTCGTCAGGAGTCATCTCACCGGCAGTCGCATCCAGTTTCGCATAAAAGAGATACAACCTCTCCTCAGAGTACCCGGGGGAGGAAACGATGTCACCCAGCGGGATCATCTCATGTGCACAGTAGCCGGTCTCCTCCTTCAACTCACGCCGGGCGCACTCAAGCGGCTCCTCTCCCGGCTCCAATGTGCCGGCAACTGCCTCTATAAGCTCTGACTCGATCGCCTTGCGGTATTGCCTGACCAGCACAAAGCGTCCCTCCGGAAGCTCAGCCAGAACAACCACTGCACCTGGATGCCTTATTATTTCACGCACCGAGCGTACGCCGTTGTCCAGCTCAACATCAAGTACATCCAGCCGCAATGCCCGTCCTTCGAAAACCCGTCTCTCACTCAATGTGTGTTCCTGCATGGCTCGGTCATCTCCTCGCTTCTAAGCTTGTATTCCTCACCCCTTTTGCCTATCCTTGGTGGTTCCGATGTAATCATCAGCTCTCACAAAGGTGAGGGCATTACTATACGTCAACAACCTAGAAGAGGAAAGACCATGTCAACAATTGTTGATATCATTGCCAGGGAGATCCTGGATTCGAGAGGCAACCCCACAGTGGAAGCCGACATCTATCTTGAAAGTGGCATCGTTGGACGAGCCGCTGTTCCCTCCGGAGCATCAACCGGTGTGAATGAAGCCGTTGAACTGCGTGATGGCGACAAAGATCGCTACCTTGGCAAAGGCACACTCAAAGCAGTCGACAATGTAAACAACATTATTTGCCCCGAGCTGCTGGGCTTCGATGTCACCGACCAGGTTGGCATCGATCGCACAATGATCGCCCTCGACGGCACTGAAACCAAGAGCAAGCTTGGCGCTAACGCGATCCTGGCTGTATCTCTGGCAGCTGCAGACGCAGCATCAAAGTACGTTGATATTCCGCTTTTCCGCTACATTGGCGGAACGAATGCCAAGG
>CAZAKU010000074.1:0-4326 GCA_964485765.1 uncultured Lentisphaerales bacterium | reverse complement strand
CGCTCCTGAGCTGTGCAACGTCCATGAGCCCGGTTAAGACAACAGTGTAGCTGGAGGGATGGAACAATATTCTCTGTACATCAGCCAAGATCCAAAACCATAGCCGCCATAGCAGTGGAGTAGATTCGGCCACCTATAATGCTCCATGAATCATCGGGAGCCCAGGTGCCCTTTAGAGGGCCGGTCATTACACGTCGCGATGCCACGTGTGAGCGCAGCTGCTCCAGCACGTCATCGGCTTCACCACCGGATGCGCTGACAGCCTTGGCCACGAAATAGAGAAGGTAGTAATCAGCATCAGCGGTCAGTTCGGCAACTGTATTCGATAACCCGCTCGTGGCTCGTCCCTGCTGCTGCAGAAGATCCTCAAACGGCTCTCCGGCGGTCATCAGACAGTAAGCACCCATGGCGGTCAGGGTCTTGCTGGAGTTTTTAGGTCCGGCTCCGGTTCCGTAGGCAAACTCTCCCTCTGCATTACCCCGTGCCGAGAGCCAGCGCAGTCCGCGACGCATATGCCCCTCGGAATCGCCCCATCCCAGCTTGACTGCATGATCCAGAGCTCTTATCTGCCATGCCGTTATAGAGGTATTGGCCCCTTCCGATGCCAGGTATCCCCACCCGCCATCACGCTCCTGCCGGCTGCGAACAAATTCCACTGCCCGGCGCAAACCGGGTTCCATATCCGCCACGCCACCGGCGGCAAAATACTCAAGCAATGCAACGGTGGCAATACCGTGGTTATACATCACCTGTTCGCCATCGCTGCCGAAACAGCCGGCCTCACTCTGCATCGCCATTAGCCAGTTCGCAGCAGCTTCACGCTCGCTCCGATATAGTTCAGGTCGGCGCTGCAGAGCCATCAATGAGATTCCGGTAAGTGCCACTCGATAAGAATCCTTACCCCCCCATTCAGCGGGAAGCCAGGATCCATCGGCCTGCTGCTCCCCTGCCAGCCACTGCAAAGCCGAATCAATTGAATAGATGCCTGTGCTCTGCTGTAAAGCAATCTCCTCCTCATTACCGGTGGAAGACATCTGGTCAAGATTGAAGATAGAGCTGCGAAACAGAACAACAGGGCCTATAACCAGCATCAACAGAGCCGCAATAGAGGCTACGCGACGCAGCCGCACAAATCTGTACACGGACTCTTCCGCCTTCAGTGCAACCATTACTCCATCTGTGAGATCTCTGCATGGAGGCGCATCATCAAGATCAAGACGCTCAATCAGTGCATTATACGCCGAGACCTCTCCAAGGCATACGTCGCACTCGGAAGTATGCTTTTCAAAAAGTTCACGAGCTTCTTCGTCTAGCTCCCCGCGCACAAAAAGCAAGGCGGTATCCTGAGCGGCATCTATATGGCAACATTCAGTTTTCATTTTCATCCTGCTCCAACGCCTTACGCATCCTTCGAAGCGCATTATACATGCGCGACTTCACCGTCCCCTCCGGGATACCCAGCAACTCCGAAATCTCGGCATAGGGCAATCCCTGGTACAGGCTCATCACAACCACCTCGCGCATGGCCCCCGGTAACGTATCCAACAAAGCCGCAGCATCCAGCCCGGCCGCCCTTTTGTGCGGTGAGGCAACCTTTCCCCAATGCACCGAAGGATCATCTTTAACCCGTTCAAGCAAACCCCACCTGCGCCCCCTGCGGCGCAACCAGTCTATTCGCACCTGTCGTGCTATCATGTACAAAAAGGTTGTGAATTTGGCGCTGGGCACATATCGGTCACGATAACGATACACGCGTACGAAAGTATCCTGCGCCAGATCCTCCGCATCAGTACCAACGCCACTGCGACGGAAAAAGTTCACCAGCGACTGCTGATTTCTTTTCACCAGCTCAGAGAAGTAACTCTTGTTACCCCGCCGGACTTCGTCCATCAGCTCACGATCGCTGAACTGCTCTATGTTTTGACTGGCCATTTACTTGGATAGTGCGGTCAATTGATATAGCGGTTTCCGCCTGGATACCTATTCCATCAGACATGCAACAGAATGGCCGTCGCCAATATCCTTCAACTCAGGCTCAGTACTGCGGCATGCATCGGTAACATGCGGACATCGTGTCTGGAACCGACATCCCGGAGGCGGGTTGGAGGGGGAAGGCAATGTTCCCTTAAGGCGCATTCTGTTTCGTGGCGGATCTTTTTCGAGTGACGGGATGGCAGAGAGCAGCATTTTCGTGTATGGGTGCCTAGGGTCCTCAAAGATATGCCTGGTTTCCCCGGTTTCAACAATCTTTCCAACATACATTACAGCGACCCTGTCTGCCAGATAGCGAACCACGCCCAGATCATGCGTAATAAAGAGATATGTCAGCCCCATATCCCTCTGCAGGTCTTTAAGCAGATTCAGAACCTGGGCCTGAATAGAGACATCCAGCGCCGATACCGACTCATCGCATACAATAAATCTAGGCTCAACTGCAAGTGCCCGGGCTATTGCTATTCGCTGACGCTGTCCACCGGAAAACTCATGCGGGAAGCGCCACATTGTACGGGGATCGAGTTGAACCTGTTTCATCAACGCCCCTACCCTTTCAACAAATTCATCATGAGTTACGCAAAGAGAGAATGACTTCAACCCTTCGGCAATAATGTCGAAGACCCTCATTCGCGGATCGATACTGGACATAGGATCCTGAAAAACAATCTGCATCTTATCCCGAAAATATCGCAATTCCCGTTGCGAAATCGCTGAAATATCTTGGCCGTCAAATACGATCTCCCCGGCACGCGGCTCCACCAGCCGGAGAATGCTGCGACCCGCAGTAGTCTTGCCACAACCTGACTCACCTACCAGCGCAAGCGTCTCGCCCTGTGCGAAATCAAGGTCAATTCCGTCAACAGCCTTTATATGCCCGACAGTTCTCTTAAAAAGACCCTTCTTTATAGGGAACCAGGTTTTTAAATTCCTTACGCTAAGCAGTGTCGACTCCTCACTCATACCCTCTCCTTCATCGCTACTGCGTGACATGCTACGCTATGTGTACCGTCAAGGGGGGTAACCGCCGGAATCTCCGTGGCACAATGCGCCATACACTCGGGGCATCGGGTTGCAAAGCGGCAACCTTCAGGCCATTCACTGGGCGACGGCACCACTCCCGGTATCTCAGAAAGTCTCTCCCCCTGTGTTGCCCTGCCCGGTATCGAACGCAACAGACCCTTTGTATAGGGGTGCGATGGTGAGTGCAGGATATCCAGGCGTTGACCGCGTTCAACAATTTTGCCGGCATACATCACCGCAACCCGGTCTGCGACCTCATTAACAACCCCCAAGTCATGTGTAATCAAGAGAATACCCACACCCTCTTCACGACGCAGCTCATCAAGCAGATCCAATATCTGGGCCTGAACCGTTACATCCAGCGCCGTTGTCGGCTCGTCAGCGATAAGCAGCCTTGAATGCATCGAGATCGCCATTGCAATCATTACACGCTGCTTTAGCCCGCCCGAAAGCTCATGAGGAAAGGTGTCGTAACGCTTGTCAGGATCCGGGATCCCCACACGCTCGAAGAGTTCTATCACACGCTTACGGGCATTCGAAGCTGATATCTTTTCATGCAGTTTGATAGCCTCAACAACCTGCTTTCCTACGCATCTAACAGGATTCAGGCTCGTCATCGGCTCCTGAAATATCATCCCGATACCGGTGCCGCGAACTTTCCTTATCTCATTTATTGAGAGATCCAGAATATTACGTCCCGAGAGCATAATGCTGCTTCCGGCTTCCACTCTGCCGGGCTTTGGGACCAGACGCATTGCCGAGAGTGCTGTCACCGACTTGCCACAACCGGATTCCCCGACAAGTGCCAGAATTTCTCCTTCGGCAACATCAAAAGAGAGGCCATCTACAACTGCTACCCTCTCTGCGGCGACAGTAAAGGTTGTCACTAGATTCTCAACCTGTAAAAGGGTCTTACTCATTCTCGCTCCTTCAGGGTGCGGGGATCAAACACATCGCGCGCAGCGTCACCGATCAGGTTAACGGAGAGTATAAGCGTCAGCAACGCTCCGGCCGCCGCCGCCAAATTCCACCATATTATCGGCTCACGCGACAATTCATTTCGCGCCTGATCTATCATCTGCCCCCAGCTGCCGTCAATCCCCAGGCCAATATATGCAAGAACGGTTTCAGAAAGGATTCGTGAACAGAAGAAGAGTGTAAACGTAATAATAATCAGGTGGCTCATATTAGGCAATATATGCCGCATAATGATTCTTACATTGGAAACGCCGAGAGCGCGCGCCGCTTCAACATAATCCATCTCCCTGAGCTTGAGAGTCTCGGCACGTGACAGGCGGCAGAAACCTACCC
>CAZAKU010000073.1:0-2753 GCA_964485765.1 uncultured Lentisphaerales bacterium | reverse complement strand
CACACTTCGTCCCACACTTCGTCGGCTACACTTAGTCCTACACTTCGTCGCAAAACACTAAGACACACAGACACCCGGAAAACGGCAGTAAAGGTGGATCCTCCCCGGTAGCTCGTAATCGTGCCTGTCCGTAAAACCCGTTTTCATCGTGCCATATTACGGCGTTTCATTCGTGAAATGCTCTAGTGTACTATCATCTACAAGAATGGAACCATAACGCTCAATCAGGCGCCAAAACAGTACAAGGTAACAAAGTCTTCTGAGGTACCTCTTAGAAAGATGCGCAAAACCTCTCAGAGTTTTGTTCTCGATAACTTCATGAAATGCGTTAAGAGCGGCGAGCGTCCTGAAACCGATGCTTACAATAACATTAACAGCGTTGCCATGGTAATCGCTCCGCCACAGCAGCAGCAGGGAACCTAATGTGAGGTCATTGACGCATCGCTAAAAAAGCTTATTGAAGGCTGATTATGCGCCGGTGATGACGGCTACCACATCATCAGGTGACGATGCTGCCAGCACAGCCTTTCGACCATTCTCATCCAGTGCACGGCTTACCATCGCCATAAGTTGAACATGGTGGGCAGGACGATCACAGGGAGTCAGAGTAAGTACCACAATCCGGGCGGCCTCACCATCAGGTGCGCCGAAATCAACCCCGTCACGCACAATGCCAACAACACAAACGAGGTCACGTACTCCATCTGTTCGGGCATGCGGAATCGCTACTCCGTGACCGAGGCCGGTTGGCATCTCCCTCTCCCGCGAAAGAACCGCCTCCTTCACTTTTGAGGGTTCCAATACCATACCTGACTGTTCTGCCTGCATAAGCAGGATGTCTATTACCTCTTCACTGCTTCCGGCATCAACATCCATAACTACAAGGTCGTTGCGGATATAATCGCGGACAGACTCCCGGTTTGATGAGGAGCCGGAGATACCGGCTATACTGCGCAGCGCTCTTCCTATTGCATTGCGCGCGGTCTGTCGTGGAGGAACCCCTCCTTTAAGGACCTCACGCATCTGCTCCTCAGTATCACAAGACAGCATCAGCGCCCGACCCTCTCTGTTCAGCACCTGGCTTATCTGCGACATAAACTGCACATGCGGCGCCGCGACATTCACAGGTGACAGGGTCATTACAAAAATGCGCGATGGCAGACCATCCATACTTGCAAATTCTATCCCCTCGCGTTTAATTCCAACAGCACAGACAAGCCGATCAACCGCAGTTGATCTCCCGTGAGGAATTGCTATACCGTACTGCATTCCGGTGGACATGCTCTCCTCACGATCATGGATAGCCTGTTTTGCATCGGAAACACTATTCAGCAGGCCTTTTGAATTGAGAGCTTCTACCATCTCCTCAATAACACCATCCTTGTCTTGTGCAGTAAGAGAGGGTATTAAAACACAATTTGCGAGATACTCAGACATTACAGATGAGCGGGGGCTTACGTCGTCGTTACTGAGCATTCGCTTCCCAATGCGCTCAAGATCGATAGGTTTGCGCAGCTCACGAATCGTCTGTTCCATCTCGGCTAACACCTCCACCATGGCAGCATTGACCAGAGCAATATCACGCCGGTAACAGTCAAAGATAAGGTTTGAGCCGCTGGCTCTGAAGTTCACGCTGATCTCATCCTTACGCAGCTGATAGATACGTTTACTGCGGTCCAGTGTATTAACAAAGAATCCCTCCCGTTCGAAAACCGAGGTGAGCTTGGAGATCAGCAGCAGAACAGCTTCTCTTGACGGGAAGGAGAACTCCACCCGCTCAACATCATCATCAACGATATTCCTTCTAACGCCGCTCTTCTTTCCGCGCAATGATGAAATAAGCGCTACAGGGGCAATCAGAGTTGTGATCAGAATCATCATCACTACAATACCGAAGATCTCCGGAGGCATGACCCCCGCTGCCATTGCAGTACCTGCTATGATCAGGGTGACCTCTCCTCTCGGGAGCATGCCAAGCCCTATACGCAGAGCTCCGCGCATGTTGAAATTGCAAAACAGGGCCGGAACGCCACAACCTATAATCTTAGCCATATCTGCTATGATTGTATAAACGATACCAAAAACAAGTACCTTGCCTGAGCCGAGCACCGATAAATCAACAAACATTCCCATTACAGCAAAAAAGAGCGGAACGAGAAGAGCCGAGACAGGGTGCAGCTTCTCCTGGATTACGTGACTGACATCAGTACGTGAAAGAGAGAGACCCATCACATAGGCACCAATTATCATTGCCAGGCCGGCTTTCTCAAAAACACCGGCCAGAATCAATGCAAATCCGAGCGCCATGGTTGTAATTGCTGAGCGATCACCAAACAGCTTCAACAGGAATCCTATGCGCCGAGATGCAACAATACCCAGAACCGTTGCTCCCAGCCAGATCCCGCAGGCCTTGACCGCGATGACCGCAATCTTCCCCCACTCAACTGATCCGTTGCCCCCATGCCCCATTGCGGCGACCATCCCCATTCCAACCGCCAGGAGAATGATACCCAGAACATCATCGATTACAGCTCCTGCCAATATCGTAACGCCTTCAGGACTATCGATCTTCTTCCTGTCAGCAAGAATTCTAGCCGTAATGCCAACAGAAGTCGGAGTAGAAACTATCCCCATAAACAGACAACGTATATCCATAAAGGTTGCAGGTTCACCCATAACCTTATTAAAGAAGATCACCGCCATAAGGTCACCTAAAACGAAACTGGCTAAAACACCGCCGATCCCAACCAGAC
>CAZAKU010000072.1:0-3967 GCA_964485765.1 uncultured Lentisphaerales bacterium | reverse complement strand
CCATCCTTAGTCGATTACACTTACTCGAACGGCTGGGTCGAAGCCGTTCATCCCACCGTCATCGCACCCGCTCTGGTGGGCGGGGACACGGACTCTTACACGGACGCACGGACTGACACAGACCTACACGGACAGGCACGGACAGGCACGGACTGATTAGAGTTGCTTGCTGGATTGACGAATTAGACAGGGAGTTGGAGAATCGAATCCGTCTCCCTGCTTCGCCCTCTTGGCTTGACAGATTTATCAGATCTCAGGCTGATTTTGCCAGCGGTATCGGCGCCACCTCCAGAGCACCTTTGTTGACTTTAAGCATTACCTCCCCTACCCCGACACTGTCCGAAATTATCAGCCGGGCCAGAGGGGTCTCGACTTCGCGCTGAATGATACGCTTAATCGGCCGTGCGCCGTAGGCGGGGTCGTAACCCTCATCACAAATCAGGTCGACTGCATCGTCATCGAAGTACATAGTTATATCCTGTTCATCGAGGCGCTTCTGCAATTCGTTAAGCTGCAGTACAACTATCTGCTTAAGTTCATTCCGGGCCAATGGCGAGAAGAGCACGGTTTCGTCGATCCTGTTCAAGAATTCAGGTCGAAATGCACTTTTCAGCCGGGCTGTTACAGCATCGGAGAGCTCCCCGGAGATAACCCCGTCCTCGGTTATCCCCTCAAGCAGAATCTGCGAACCGATATTACTCGTCATTATGACCACCGTATTACGGAAACTCACAGTACGCCCCTGCCCATCCGTCAGTCGGCCGTCGTCAAGAACCTGCAGCAGAATGTTAAATACGTCGGGGTGCGCCTTCTCGATCTCATCCAGCAGTACCACGCTGTACGGATTGCGCCTTATAGCTTCTGTGAGCTGTCCGCCCTGCTCATAGCCTATATACCCGGGAGGAGCACCAACCAACCGCGAGACCGCATGTTTCTCCATATATTCACTCATATCGACTCTTACGATATTGTGCTCACTGTCGAATAGCTCTGCGGCCAGCGTTCTGGCCAACTCTGTTTTACCCACTCCGGTGGGACCCAGAAATAGAAATGCTCCGATCGGACGTTGCGGGCTGCGGATTCCTGAGCGCGAGCGTAAGACTGCGTCGGATACTGCCTGGACCGCCTCATCCTGCCCGATAACACGCTTATGCAGTTCATCGGAGAGTTTAAGCAATTTTTCGCGTTCCCCCTCAAGGAGCCTGGTTAAAGGTATGCCGGTCCAGCGAGAAACAACCTGTGATATCTCCTCTGGTGAGACCTCCTCACGCAGCATACCCCCATTGGCAGATGCGAGCTCCTCCTGCTGGTGCAATTTGAGCTCCAGCGCGGGAATCGTGCCATGCCTCAGCTCTGCCACCAAATCCAGCTTATAGCCGCGTTCAGCCTCCTCACAGGCTAAACGGGCCTGCTCCAGCTCCTCGCGCAGATCCTGTACTTCAGCGAGAGTACGCTTCTCCTCGTCCCACTGTGCACGCATAGCGGTTACCTGCTCCTTTACATCCGCCAGCTCTTTTGAGAGGGCCTTGCGACGCTCACGGGCGGCTTTATCCTTCTCCTTGCGCAGGGCGGTCTCCTCAATCTCAAGACGCAGTGCCCGGCGCGAGAGTTCGTCCAGTTCAGCCGGCATTGAGTCCATTTCGGTACGTATTGAAGCGCATGCTTCATCCATCAGGTCAATAGCCTTGTCGGGCAGGAAACGCTCGCTGATATAGCGATCCGAGAGGGTGGCAGCGGCCAGCAGTGCACCATCCTGTATACGCACCTTGTGATGCAGTTCAAAGCGATCTTTAAGGCCGCGCAGAATAGAGATAGTATCCTCAACGGAGGGTGCTTCTACCCGTATCGGCTGAAAGCGACGTTCAAGGGCGGCATCCTTCTCAACATGCATGCGATACTCATCCAGCGTGGTAGCACCTATACAGTGCAGCTCCCCCCTGGCCAGCATAGGCTTAAGTATATTACCTGCATCGGTGGAACCCTCTGTTTTGCCGGCACCCACTATGGTGTGCACCTCATCGATAAAGAGAATGATGCGTCCGTCGGATGACTTTATTTCGGTCAAGACAGCCTTCAGGCGCTCCTCAAATTCACCACGATATTTAGCACCGGCCATAAGGGATGTCATATCAAGCGCATATACCCGCCTGTCACGCAGGCCATCCGGCACATCGCCCCTGACAATACGCTGGGCAAGCCCTTCGACTATTGCGGTTTTACCAACACCCGGCTCACCGATCAGCACCGGGTTGTTCTTTGTTTTACGCGACAGAATACGTATCACCGAGCGAATTTCAGAGTCCCGGCCTATAACAGGGTCGAGACGGCCAGATTCAGCCAGCGAAACAAGATCCTGACCATACTTCTCCAGCGCCTCATAACTCGCCTCAGGGGCGTCGGTCGTAATACGCTGATTCCCCCGAATCTCCTTGAGGGCATTCAGAAGTGCACTGCGATTGAGGCCGGAACGCTTCAACAGCTCCGCCACCTTATCGCGTGTTGCCAGAACGGCGAATAGCAGATGCTCTACAGATGCATAATCATCCTTCATTGCGGATGCCTGGTCGACAGCGGCAACCAGCAGCCCGCTCAAAGCACGGGTTGCATACATCTCAGCCCCCTCAACACCGGAACCGGTTACCGAGGGGATTGCAGAGAGCATTGCTTCGAGCCCCGTGCGTATTGTAGCGGTATCGGCAGAACAGCGCTCCGCCAAACGTACAGCCAGCCCCTTATCATCTGAAAAGAGCTGATCAAGCAGATGCTCTACCCCAATCTGCTGATGATTTCGCCTGACCGCTTCCGCCTGCGCATCCTGCAGGGCCTTTCGTATACTCTGTGTTAATTTACTTAAATCCATGTGTCACACTCCTTTTGTTACAGCATCATTAGCGCAAGGAGCATGCCAACTGATTAAATAGCGCTTAACATGCTTAACACAAGATGCTTACAACAAAACACCAAAAGACATAGTAGAGACTTTTTGTCTCACCATTAGAGACACAAGAGGGAAACATGGGGCGGAGATGTCGCCCATACTTCACCTGAGGTGGAACTCTTTCAAGAGCCTATCGAGCATCCCGCCGCGTGTCACATGTGGCGTCCAGAGGGCATCAGCCGCCTCAATAACGTAGCGATTACGCTCAGTGGCAGCCGCGAGAGAGCCGGCCCTGCTCTTCATTTCAAGCACCAGCATGCGGTTCTGCTCCAGCGCCTCAATAATCTCCGGACGCAACGCCCCGCCCAACCCCCAGGCGGGACAATAGATTATGTTAGCATTGCGCTTGAGTAGCTCACGCAAAATCGCCTGCTCCGGCGGCGAGTGGAAGCCCCCGAGATAGGCCTCAGCGCCGGGGATCTGCTGAATAAGATCGTGAGGTGACCCATTGCGGGAGCAGAGCACCCCCAGCTTGTCTGAATGCCACAGGGAGGGGTTGCCCATCCCTCGCAAACCGGTCCCCAGCTCCATAACACACCGCCAGGGATTCATGCGGATATCTTGGCGGATTCTTCTCTCCGCCTCAGGTGCACGCACAATGGTCTCGTAATAGTTGCGGTGCCAGATGCGGATGTTTCGCGGGAAGAGGGCGTTGCGGGGAAGGGAATATTTAGAAGAGGCGGCGACAAGGATGTCGCCCGTACGGGTTTGGCGAATATGGCGGGTCACGGCTGCCTTGAAGCCGCCGATGACATCGCCCAATGAAGCATGGCCGCCCTCCAGGGCAATTAATGCATGAAAATGATCCGGCATCAATACAGATGCCTCCCAGCGCATATAGGTGCACATTTCCGCTGTGACACGCATTCGCTCCTCTATGAGCCCCTGTAGGGGCGAGATCCTTGTAGCCATCTCTCCCCCCATAGCCATAAAAGGCGCACCTCCCGTAATCGCCTTAAATTCCCGGTGCGCGCAAATCGTCACAAAATATAGCCCGCCACCCGCATAATCATGCCCTTTCAGCCGGAT
>CAZAKU010000071.1:0-5497 GCA_964485765.1 uncultured Lentisphaerales bacterium | reverse complement strand
GGATGGGTCGAGTGCAGGTCCCTCTTTATTTGAACGTTAAGTGAGTTGCATTGATGCTGAAGGCGAAACAGATTGAAATTCTCTCGCGTGGGTTGTCTGTCGCGATGTTGTCCGGCCCGTGGGATGAGCAATCGATGATTGAGCGGATGGAGAGCGCCCTGGGAGAGGCGTGGCGGTGGTGCACTCCGCTGAGCGGTACAATTCTCTCTGCATACAAAGAACCTCCCGCATTTGAAGTGCTGGCAGAAGCGATTACGCATGCGCCGGCATTTCGTGCAGCGATCAGCAACCTCACGCGGCCGCATATCATTCGTTGGTTTCTGCTGCCGACCCGCATGGATGATGCGTTTCCCGACTGGGGGCTGCCGCGCATGGATTCGGCTGATGCTCTGGGGCGTTTTCTGGAGCTGACTCATTCGCAGTTGGTTTGGCTCGCGGATATTGAGCGTCGACGGGGGATGCGTCAGGATCCCCTGCGGCAGCATTATCGATCCCGTTGGTGCAGTAAACGCAGAGGTGGCTGGCGTCTCCTGGAAGAGCCTCTGCCACTGCTTAAACAGACTCAAAGGCGCATTCTGCATGAGCTTCTGGATCGTGTACCGCCACATCCGGCGGCTTGCGGGTTTCGCCGCTCACGCTCTACTCTGGACTATGCTGCGGCACATACGGGCAAGGCTGTCGTGATACGTATGGATCTGCGCTCGTTTTTTCCGTCGGTTCGGGCCTCTCGTGTGCACGCATTGATGACGACCCTGGGCTACCCGGGTGATACGGCAGGGCTGTTGACGGGGCTCTGCACCACTACAACCCCCACGCGTGTCTGCAGGGCGCATAACGGGGGAGATATCTACTCTTCGCCACATCTTCCCCAGGGGGCTCCTACCTCGCCGGCACTTGCCAACCTCGCCGCGTATAGACTGGATTGTCGTCTGGCGGCGGCCAGTGCGGCCGCAGGAGCAAATTACACGCGTTATGCCGATGACCTCGCATTCTCCGGAGACGATGCGTTTGCACGGCGTGTGGGGTCGTTTAAGTCGATGGTGTGGCGGATTGTGTATGAGGAGGGATTCGAGCTTCAGCACCGTAAAACCCGCATCATGCGCCGCAGTGTTCGTCAGAAGCTCTGCGGGATCGTTGTGAACGATCGTCTGAACATAGACCGTAGGGAATACGATAGACTCAAGGCTATATTGACTAATTGTATACGCTATGGATTTGATGCACAGAACCGAGATCGACTCCCCGATTTTGTTGCACACCTGCAGGGGCGTGTTGCCTATATGTCACAGCTAAACCCTGCGCGCGGAGAGCGCTTGCTGGGGCTTTTGAAGAGCGCTGTGTACGCTGATGTCGGCTGATTAGAGGAGGGAGAACCAGTGACTACGGGCAGAGGTATTTCACCACAGATGGACACGGATTTGATTGAGAGAGTTGCGAGTGCGGGGAGTGTTGCTGCCTGTTTTTCCTACTTGGACAGATCTTTCTCTCTCGTACGGTGAATCATTATTCTGAGCGTTCTGTCAAGGATGGCGTCCAAGTCTTTTCCGACATCTTCAGTGAGAAATCGCAGGACAAAATAGCCGTGTTCCTGAAGTAGAGAATCTTTATGACGATCACGGCGGTATGCTTCCGTATCATCCAGGTGTTGCAGGCCGTCTAACTCGATTACGAGCCGGGCTTCGGAATAAAGAAAGTCCACTTCCATTGTTCCTCGTTGGTTGAAAGGAATTGGCAGTGTGTCCTGATTTGGGAAGAAGCGGTCGTAGGAGTCCAACCCGATGTCAGGGCGACGATCCATGGTTACAGTGAGAATATACGCACCTAGCTTTCGTGCCAAAATAGCGGGCACGGCTGTTTCAAAGAAGAACCAGAGATGAGCGCCATTGCCCGAGCGAGAGCGTTCAACCGCGAACGGGGTACCCAGCTTATTGCATGTTTCCTGCACCGCTAAGATATCTTCCTGCCAGTTTTGCTTGTCGAAGTCCGAGGCAAGAAAGAAACTTGTTTCGTCAAGGAGCATTGGGTAAAGCCCTGCAACGAAGCTGCGACCGTTAGCATCAACTCCAGACAGGTGTTGATGTATGACTTCGTTGGTTACAGGCAGAAACCGGCGACTCGTACACTCGACACATTTGACTTTGCGTTTGTCACACAGACCCCGCACCCATTCGTTGCCACACGCCGGACTGTAACCAGTCTTCCCGCTACGCTGGCCTTCGAAACGCCGCGGATAAACGTCATCTCTGCCACGAAACAGGCTCCTGAAAAGCGCGATTTTTTCCTCAGGAGAAGAGGTCTGCGTGACTGGCGAATTACTGTTGTCAGGCCTGTTCATGGTTAGGCTCTTTGTAAGGGATCGACTGTGTTGTCATACGGCAGATGGTCTCATGCCATATGGCATATATCAATACGGTTTTTTCCTCTTAGTGGAGTATATTCTTTCGGATTTGGCTCCGTTGTGCGAGAATACGGGGAGTTACGAAAAGAGGATTCAGCTGACTGTATGAGCGAAATTGATAATAAAGAGACGAAGTTTAAGCCGACATCAAAGAGACATCAACCCAGAGGGATGAAAATCCTATACGAGGATCGTGATATTCTGGTGGTGAACAAGGATTGTGGTCTGCTCACAGTCAGTAATGATAAGGTGCGCGAGAAAACGGCTTATTTTCTCCTGAATAATTATGTGCGTAAGGGGAACCAGAAGTCACGCAAGAGGGTGTTTATTGTTCATCGGCTGGACCGGGATACCTCCGGAGTGCTTGTTTTCGCAAAGAGCCTTGACGCCAAGCGATATCTGCAGGATCAGTGGCCGGCGTTCAATAAAACTTATGTTGCCGTGGTTCATGGCATTCTTCCTAAGAAAGATGGCACTATAGTTTCATACCTCGTAGAGAATCAGGCACATAAGGTGTACTCTGTAAATGATGCGAAGTTGGGCAAGCTGGCCCGTACTAAGTTTCGCGTTGTGAAGGAATCCGCCCGCTACAGTCTGCTCGAGATTCAACTCCTGACGGGGCGGAAGAACCAGATACGTGTTCATTTTGCCGATAAAGGGCACCCTGTGGCAGGCGACCGGAAGTATGGCGAGAACAAGAAAGGCGGACGACGTCTGGCACTTCATGCCGCATCGCTGACTATATTTCACCCGCATACAAAGGAAGCTGTGACATTTGAGTCACCAGCACCCTCCTACTTCAAAACTTTGATGAAATCAAAGAAGTAACCTGGTTTTGTGGTCGGTGACCCTAGGTTGTCAGCCGAAGGTTGTATTGTTCCAGCCCCAGTTTGTGGCTTCTACATCGGTGAAAGTGAGGTATATCCTCTCGGTGGGAATTCCCAGCACCGCCTCCAGCAGTGAACATACCCGCTTGGTGATATCCTCATTGACGCTGCGGGTTAGGCCTCCTATGCCGCGTACGTCAACAAACGCGGCGACCTCTGTGTCATCTCCGAACATCATCGCCGCATGAGTCATTGATACCATGACGTATTGTTCCGGCTTGCCTGTTGATGTCGCGACGGTGGAGCTGAGCGCTTTAAGCACAACTTCCTGCTTGTTGGGAGGGATCTCTTGCGATGTCGTTACTCCGATGTAGGGCATGATATGTCTCCTATGCTTAAGCATTGTAAAACCGTAGCACCATTCCTGCAACAGGAATACTTTCGCATAACATAGCGGAGGTCGCCATATGTTTGTCAAGGAGTCTTTTCCGGGGTCAAAAATTCACAAAATAACGGTGCATTGCGTGACAAATAGATGTATGAGGGTGTTATGAAATCCGTTGATAATAAGGTAGTTTTAATGATATATGGTCACCAGAGGGGGTGGGCATTCTCCAAGAATGATTTTTTGGACCTCGGCGGGGATGATGCGATCAGAAAAGCGTTATCACGCCTGGAGGCTAAGGGGACGATTCGGCGTGTATTGCGCGGTCTCTATGATTATCCGCTCCCTCGCGGATGAGGTGAGCTCATGAATCGTGTCGCTGCGCTCCCGGCCACTCAGCGGAATGAATTATTCGCCCTGACTGCAGATCTCCGGGGGCTGGGATCGGTTGCCATCGTGGAAAAGGACTTTTGGGTCTGCTGGACGCTGAAACGTCTATTTCAACATACAGAGCTTTCGAAACAGCGCAATTTTAAGGGCGGCACTAGTCTCGCGAAGCCAGGTGCTCTAAAATTGGTGCCTCCCGATAGAATCCTGAAAGTGGTATCTAGAGATTATGAAGCGATGAAGGATATGATTTTCGGCCATTACCCGTCTTTTGATGAAATTATGAAGGGCCTGGCCGCGTTAGAGATTGAGATCAACAGTTTAGTTCCAAGCCCCTAACCCCTGACTCACACATCCAGCCCGGCACCGTTCTGTTACAGCCATAACACAGTGCAGCATAACGACTCGGCAATCTTGAGTCTGGAGCCCGAGGCCTTGAGCTGCTCTTTGCAGGTTCATTGCTGCAGGCCTTCGTTCATCGCCATGGAAGTCGGGAAGCCGGCCAATGGCTAACATACATACATCACGAAAAAAATATCCCTAAACGGGATAAATCGGGTTGACTATACCAAAACAGGGATGTATCTTAGAGGCGATGCGAATAATCAAGCGTAAAACGTTGCAGGATTTCTATCAGAAGCATTCGGATGCAAAAAGATCATTGGATGCCTGGTATAATTGTGTGAAGCATCATGACTTCGGCAGCCCGGCTGAAGTCAGGCAGGTTTTTCGCAGTGCTGATATTGTTGGAGACAATCGGATGATTTTCAATATAAAAGGCAATCATTACAGATTGATCGTCAAGTTTCATTTCAATACGAAACTGGCGTATATCAGATTTATTGGAACGCATGCGGAGTACGACAAGGTCGACCCTGAGGTGGTATAATGCAGATCAGAATTATCAAAACTAAAAAAGAACATGAGCTCGCTCTCAAGCGCATCGAAGAGCTCTTTGATGTTGTTGCGGGAACTCCCGAAGAGGACGAACTTGAACTGTTGGCTCTGTTGGTGGAGAAGTACGAAGAGGAACACTATCCGATGGATCTGCCTGATCCGATCGAAGCGATTAAGTTTCATATTGAACAGAGCGGATTGACCCGCAAAGACCTGGTCAAGTACATTGGCAGTCAGAGCAAAGTCTCGGAAGTGTTGAACCACAAGCGTCCTCTCAGTCTCTCCATGATCCGCAATCTGCATGAAGGATTGGGAGTCTCTGCCGAGGTCCTGCTGCAAAGGCCGGGGGCAATGTTGAAGGAACAGAAATATGCAGTGACGGACTATCCTTTTACTGAAATGTATAAAAGAGGCTATTTCGCGGCTGATAATATGACACTGAATCAGGCGAAAGAACGGGGAGAGGAATTACTGATAGCCCTGTTCGAAATCAACCAGCACTTGGAATTCCAGATTGCCTGTCGCCAGAATATTGGTGGTGAAACGGAAGAGAATGCCTTGAAAGCCTGGCGGGCAGAAGTATTGTCCCTGTGCGTGGAAAGA
>CAZAKU010000070.1:0-5766 GCA_964485765.1 uncultured Lentisphaerales bacterium | reverse complement strand
ACGTCAGACTGTCGGTGCCGGGGGCAAAAGAGAGTGCGCTTCCGCAACTTTCGCATTTAAACGTGGTAGCGTTTCCTTCCTGTATTGAAGGGGTTTCTTCATCTGTGGGAGTGGTGTCATCTGTGTTCATCCACCCAATTTCACATTTTTGCTGCTATATCGTCCAGCTAGATTTTCAGGAATCCTGTAAAATTAACGTGTCTTGCGGGTCGGGGGAGTGTTGTGGTATCTTTATGCGCCTCTTTTTAAGGGGATCTTTAATTGGTAACGTTTTCTTGGTGAGATGATTACGGAGCATTGCT
Source organism: uncultured Lentisphaerales bacterium (assembly GCA_964485765.1). Classification (GTDB taxonomy): domain Bacteria; phylum Verrucomicrobiota; class Kiritimatiellia; order RFP12; family CAZAKU01; genus CAZAKU01. Next base: position 5,464 of record CAZAKU010000070.1, on the reverse strand, counting down.
CCGATTGAGAGGTAAAGAATGTCTGTACGCGTACGTTTTGCACCCAGTCCTACGGGGCAGGTTCACATTGGTAATATAAGAACGGCAATCTTCAACTGGCTTTTTGCCCGTAATAAGGGTGGAAAGTTCCTTTTGCGCGTTGAGGATACCGATAGGGAACGCTCTACGGATGAGGCGATCACCAATGTTCTGGATGCCATGCAGTGGCTGGGTCTGGACTTTGATGAAGATCCGGTTTACCAGTCATCGCAGACAGAGCACCACCTTGCCCTTGCCGAGGATCTTATTGAGCGTGGGCTGGCATATCGCGAGGACAAAGGGGACACGGGCAAAGGGGAGTGTATTATTTTCCGCATGCCTGAGAGGGGAAAACTTATCTTCGAGGATAAGATTCGCGGAAGTATCAAGAAGCGTGCGGAGGATGTTAAGGACTTTGTAATCGTCCGTTCTGATGGAACCCCGGTTTTCCACCTGGCAAATGTTGCCGACGATATTTCGATGGGAATAACGCATGTAATACGCGGTGATGACCACATGGAGAATACGATTCGCCATGTTGAGCTGTATAAGGCTCTTGGGCATGAACCGCCTGTTTTTGCACATCTGCCAATGATTGTGAACAATCAGGGCAAGCCCTATTCAAAGCGTGACGGCGCGGCTTTTGTTGGTGATTTCCGCGATCAGGGATTCCTCGGTCCGGCGCTCTTTAATTTTCTGGCCCTTTTGGGCTGGTCCCCGGGAGATGACCTTGAAATTATGTCTATAGATGACATGGTTCGTCTATTCTCTCTTGAACGCGTGAAATCAGGGGCGGCCCGGTTTGATGTTAAGAAGCTTACCTGGATGAATGGTGAGTATATGGCAAAAATCCCAAGAGATGAGTTTGTCTCGCGCTTTATCGATGAGCTGAAGAGTGCCGATCTCTGGTCGGGAGAAGATCAGATTTCGTATGTAGAGGCCATATGCGAGCAGATGCATTCGCGTACAAAGGTTTATCGTGATATAGTTCCCGCCAATAGCTATTTCTTTACGGATGAGTATCCGTTTGACGAGAAAGCACGCCGTAAGCGCCTTGAGAAGCCGGGTGTTGTCGATCTGCTTGACGGAGTCAGGGCTTGTTTCTCGGCGCTTGAGGATTTCAGCGTTGAGTCAACAGAGAAGGCTCTTGAGGAATATTGTGAAGCTAATGATGTAGGGTTGGGGACGGTTGTGCATCCTGTTCGCGTGGCTGTATCTGGATTAGCTGCGGGTCCGGGACTCTTTGACATGTTGGCATTATTGGGCCGCGAAAAAGTATTAAAACGTATGGAACGTGTTGCCGCTGAGCTGCGAGAGCAGGGATAGCGCCGGGTTTCGATCAGAAGGTTTTGTGATGAGTTATAAGGCAAGTCGTAGAGTAGTCGCCATTGTTGGGCGCCCCAATGTGGGTAAGTCAGCAATTTTCAATAGAATGGCAGGTAAGCGCACAGCAATAGTACACTCCGAGAGTGGCGTTACGCGAGACCGTCTGATGCGTGAAATCAACTGGAACGATGAACGTTTTGAGCTGATAGATACCGGTGGTATATGCGGTCTCGCAAGTGACAGCCGGCGTGACATTATAGAAACGGGAATTCACGATCAGGCGGATGCGGCCATTGAGGATGCTGCAATTGCAGTGATGGTTGTGGATATTCAGACGGGTGTAATGCCTATGGATGAGGCCGTCGCTAAGATACTGCGCGAAAGCGGGGTTCCGGCCATTATCGCTGTCAATAAGGCTGACCTGCTGGAGCATGAGAGCGGTGTGGCAGAGTTTTCGCGTCTTGGTATGCCTGTTTTTCCGGTTTCGGCGCTGCATAATCGCGGTTTCGACGCACTGATGGAACCGGTTATTGAGGCGTTACCTGCGGCTGAGAATCCGACAATAGAGAATCCTCTGCGTGTAGCTGTAGTCGGCCGCCCTAATGTTGGTAAAAGCTCGTACATAAACCGCCTTTTACGCAGTGACCGTGTGATTGTCTCGGATATACCCGGGACGACACGCGACAGTATTGATGTTCCTTTCGTTGTCGGGACAGGTGACCAGGCAAGGCATTACCAGTTGATCGATACGGCCGGAATGCGAAGAGTCGGTAAGATTGACAGTTCGGTAGAGCGTTTCAGTCATTTTCGCAGTGAGAAGAGCATCCGCGATGCCGATGTTGTTGTGCATGTGCTGGATGCCACGGCCGGGCCGACTGCACAGGACAAGCATATCGCTTCAGTTGTTCGTGATGCAGCCAAAGGGTGCCTTCTTCTGGTGAATAAGTGGGACATGACAGAGACCACCCAGCGCCAGTACGGCCCACAGGTTGCGGCTATAATGCCGTTTGTCGCGTACTGTCCGATCGTGTTTGCTTCAGCTGAAACGGGTTATAATATCCGCCGGACGGTCGAGGCTATTGATTATGTAGCCTCGCAGGTGCAGACAGAGCTCCCTACTGGTGTTTTGAACCGTACCCTGAAGGCGGCCTTTGCACGCGTTCAGCCTCCCGCATTCAAGGGGCGGCTGCTTAAGATATATTATGCAGCACAGGTGGGAACCGCTCCTGTGAAGGTTCGTATTTTTGTTAATGAGCCGCGCTGTGTACAGATGAATTATCGTCAGTACCTTATAAAGCAGCTGCGGGCGAAGTTCGGGCTGGAGGGAGCACCTGTGCAGTTGCAGTTCCGCAGTCGTCACGAGGACCGTCACCAGGATCCCAAAAAGGCTGTGTCTACACGGCCGAGCAGCAGTTATAAACGCTCGCGCAAAGGTGGACCGCGTAGAGGGCGTTGATCGCGCCAACATGATGAATCAAAAATATGACTTGCATAGCAAGAAAAGATGCGATAGAGTGCGCGCGTTTTCTGACACTTGCTCGGGTGGTGGAATGGCAGACACGCTAGCTTGAGGGGCTAGTGACCTTTATTGGTCGTGCGGGTTCAAGTCCCGCTCCGAGCACCATTGTTTTTCCGGGGGAATTTACTTTCTCCGGTTTTTTTGTGTACAGTCGTCAGACTCTTTTTGAGGAACTTTTTTATGAAGCTCTTGATTGCTACGCGAAACCGTCACAAGTTGCGGGAGATCCGCGAGATTCTTTCCTTTGATGGCTTGATCCTGGTTGGTGCTGATGAGCTGCCGGGGTTGCCGGAGGTAGAAGAGAGCGGCGCAACCTTTGCTGAGAATGCAGTTAAGAAGGCAACTGAGTTATGTGATGCCTCGGGGCTCTGGACGCTTGCCGATGACAGTGGTCTGGAGGTGGATGCTCTCGGGGGCGCTCCCGGCGTCTATTCCGCGCGGTACGCGGGCGAGCAGGGGAATGACGGAGCTAATAACGCAAGGCTGCTAAACGAGTTGCAGGGCGTTACAGAGCGATGCGCACGATTCCGTTGTGTAATGGCTCTATGCTCTCCCGATGGGCGCTCCTGGATGGTAGATGGGGCTTGTGAGGGACGTATACTAACGGAAGCTCGTGGAGGAGAGGGTTTCGGTTACGATCCTCTCTTTGTGCCCACAGGGTTTGACAGCACCTTTGCCGAGCTGTCAGCCGATCAGAAAAACCAAATCTCGCATCGCGGTCGCGCATTGCTGACTGCGCAGAGAGAGTGGTCCGATATTTTGTCTGTATCTTAGAATGTGCGGTAAAAGTAAATCGCAGGCGATTTTATCCATTCAGCATCCGGTCTCCCGGTCATAACCTCTGATAGACGTTCTACCACATCTCTACAATACGTGTTGTGATGTTCTTTGCGAGGTCAGTCGCTGCATCGGGAATAGCCGTACGTTTTGAAGTGGCCAGATCGCCTGACGCAACAAACGTGGAATATCCCTCAACGACTTCGCTGAATATCTTGCTGCCATCTTCGCCTCGGGTGACAACAATTTTGGCTCTTAAGGTGAGCCTGTATTCATCGACAACACGTGCAGCGTTGGTTTCATACCGGACCGGGGTCATCTTTGCGCTGACAATGGATGCTGTAAGAATGATATCTCCACTCTCTTCAGATACTATTGAAAGTGTTCTGTCGCGCTGAATCTCTCGTATTGTTTCGCTTGTGACGGTTCGGTCGAGGTCGGGTTGATTGGTTTCGTTACGGAAAGTGGGTACACTGATTGTTTTTATATTGTCAGGTAGTGATGTGCCGATGCGATATCCGGCGCAACCACTGGCAATAATCGTTAGCGTAAGAATAGTGTTACGAATCATGTGGGTCGTCATTAGTTGTTCTCCTGTAATGCCTTCAACTCTTTTATTCGTGCCTGGGCGTCTTCTCCTCTCTGGGATGCGGGAAAACGTCGGTAGAAATCGGTGTATGCAATCAGGGCAGCTTTGTAGTTTTTGCGTTTATCGTAGAAAAGTGCGCGCTGATAGTGCATCTCTGCAAGATGTTCCCGGCGCTCGTCAAGGAGTCTCCGGGCTCTATCCTCAAGTGGGTTTTCTGGAAAGTCATTTATGAATATCGCCAGAGCTGAGAGAGCACGTCGACAGGTCTTTTCATCGCGCGGGAACTCTATTGACATATGAGTTAGGCAGTTTGCGTAATTAAAGGTCGCAGTTGGTGTTTTTTCGTAGTCAGGATAGCGGCTCATTAGGTACTCATATGCCAGAGCCGCCTCTTCGTAGTTCTTTACCCTCTCCTGATTGACACCTATCATTAGCTGACATAGAGGGGCTCTTTCCCATTGGGGCGCATTTTCAACAATCTTTTTGTAAAGGGCGATTGAGTCTCTGCCTTTGCTCTTGCCGCTGGCCTCGTTGGCAATGATGAGTTGCTGGTCAAGGATCTCGGAATAGTTAAACTGCCCTGCGTAATGATCTACAAGGTATTGGTACTCGTAGAATGCCTTTGAAAACTTCCCGCGCAATGCCAGGCAGCGTGCGTACCCCTGCTGAGCAGAAACGGCCTCCGGAGTGTCGTGCCACTGGTGTACCAGTGCCCGGTACGACCTACCAGCTTTTTTGTGTTCATCATTATCTTCAAGCATTTTTGCAGATAACAGCTGCTTTTCCGGATTACTCTCTTTTGGTTTTTTGAGAAAACTGGGTTTCTTTCTCGTCTGCGGATCGTCGCTTGATGAGAATATAGCGTCATCACCCATACCGGATCCACCCATTCCAGGTGCTTGGGAGAGGGCGAAGGGCGCAGTCAGGCATGTTGCTAAAAGGGCGAAAATAAGGGTTAAAATCTTGATTCGGTACTGCATAGTAGTTTAGTGTGTCTGTGGTTGGCTGTTAGGGCGCCTTGTTAAGTTTTTTCCGTAAAGGCTCGTATTGCGGACGGACTCAGAGTAGCAAAATCGTGTAAGAGGTAGAAGGATGAAAAAGGTAATAATTCCAACTAAATTAAATTTAGCGGCTCAGGGAATTTTGACTGACCATGGTGGTTACAGTGTTGTTCAGGATGAATCTGCAGATATTCTCGATTTTGCCAAGGCACACTGCGATGCCTATGCCATGAT
>CAZAKU010000069.1:0-8207 GCA_964485765.1 uncultured Lentisphaerales bacterium | reverse complement strand
GGACTTGTCTTTTAAGAAACTATCATTTCTCTTTCAAAACCCACCATTATCGCTCCCTCTTACATTCATCTGCGGTTTAATGTCTGGATTATATATTTGTTGGATGTCCTGAATTGACTTTTCTTTCAGCGTCTTGACCCTTAGGCGCTTCGCGCCTACAGATCAAGCCGCTTCATCGCACTGCGGGCTTGCCTTCCGCAAGCTTCGCTTGCTACAGTCAGTCACTTGGCGGTGAGCGCTACATTGCGGAGCAGATATCTTGGGCTCGGACCATAGCAACTCCTTGGGCAGCAAGTAGATAACCCCTGCCAGCGCGTGCTGTAACTGCCTTAGAAGCTGATTCTGACTTCGAAAAGAGACCCTATTCTCCCGTAGCGGGAGTTTCGTCATCTTGCAATCTGGACTTTTCCGGATGAATACTTGCCTATCTCGCGATCGGCGACAAAACTATAAGAGAGAAAGGCGGTGGCGACGTGCAGAGGCTATACAGGAAATCCCGGTCAATTAATTCAGTGCAGACCATTTGTCTCTCAATCATCACGATCATATTGATACTTAGCTCCATGGCTGGTTGTGCCGTTCGTACCAATGGTACGCAGAGCCTGGATCAGGACATCATCATCAACTCGACGTTGGAAACATGCCGTGACGTCAATGTCCTACGTTCCCCCTCACGAACCGTGTTTTCAGTCTCAGGAATCCTAGCGGGGGGGACAGCGGAGACCGGTTTCTCACCCGAGGATCTTCTGGATGAGAAGGCCGTTATTTCATGGACCGCGGGGAGCCAGCATCACCGTGTACATCTTCTTCTCCCCAAGACCGATATATCCGGCCCAGCGGCACTCGCATATCAGCTCCTGCCAGATGGTCGTGCAACAGTGCATGTCGCTTCGCTGTCCGGCCTCCGTGACACAAGATTTACCCGCAGCACTGATCGGAGGAGCCCCGATAAAGACTCCATGGCAGCACGAACCACCTTTGACGACGTTCTGAAGTTTGCCATTGCCGAAGAGGAGAAGGCCGAGCTGTTCTACACGCGTCTTTCCAAAAAAATGAAGACCCCAGAGATGCGAGAGACTCTTCTGAGGTTCGCAGGCGAGGAGCGGAAGCACAAGGGCACGTTGCTAGCCATTCGCGCCAGCGGGCCAGTCATCGGTTCCAGTAGCGAGGAAGTAACTAACCTGGAGATTTCGGACTACATAGTGGACATCAATCCAACGAGCGATATGCAGTATCAAGACGCCCTGATTTTGGCGATAAAGAGGGAAAGGGCCGCCCAGAGCCTCTACACCGCCCTTGCGGCCTTGGCCGACGACGACAAGATCAAGTCAATGTTCCAGGAACTGGCGTACGTAGAGGCCAAGCACGAACTCCACATCAGGACTCACTATCTTGGTGTCTCACCATAGCATCCAATTCTACCCCAGCTGTTTATGGCAGAAGCATTTTCAGTGTGTCAAGCAGAGGGGCGTGGATCTTGCCGTTTGTTGCCAGGCAGGCCATGCTGTGGCCTGCACGGTGCCACATCGGCTCTATTTTGCCTCCAGCCTGCTCAAGGATGAGTCCGGCGGCGGCAATATCCCATATGTATATCTTGGGTTCAAAGTAGCCTTCGGCATGTCCGGCGGCTACCTGGCATATATCGAGCGCGGCTGATCCGGAGATGCGGGGGCGCTGTACCTGCTCCGCGATGCTATGAAAGAAACGGAACGGCTCGACTCCGCTCTTTTCATCTTTGTCAGCACCGGTGAATACAAGTGCTTTTTTGATCTCACCTGTTTGCGAAACTTTTATTTCCGAACCGTTGCATAACGCGGGCTGGTCGATCGATGTTTCATAAAGCAGGTTCAGTTCGGGAGCAAAGACTGCACCGGCAATCACAAGGTCATTCTTACGAACCGCCACTGAGCAGCACCAGTTCTGGAGACCGTGCGAGAAGTTAACGGTTCCGTCGATGGGGTCTATTATCCACTCCAGATCGTCGTTGCCGCCAACGGCATTGCCTGTCTCCTCTTCGCCCAGTATACGATGGGAGGGATATGCAGATGAGATGACCTGTTCAATTATACTCTGGCACTCAATATCGAGCTGCAGCTTTACGTCGTGCTCAAGCGCCTGGTGAACTTCAGTACGGCGCTCTTTGTTCTTGAGGGCATGCATGCCGCCGCGGCGTGCCGCCTGTACGGCCATTGCCTGTAATGTTAGTGGCGAGGGCATTGGTAGATCTCCTGGGCTTGTTTGGCCCTTATTCGCCGCTTTCCTGCGGATCTTCAGCGGCGGGACTGTCATTCTTCACTTCCGAAGTTTTCTTTGCCGCTTCGGCCGCTTTCTTGGCAGCCCGCTTCTGGCGGCGTTTTTCGCGCTTCTCTTCGCGCTCGGCCTCCGCAGCTTCAATGCGGGCTATCTCTTCGTCGCTGGGAGGTTCTGTACCCTCCTCCGCATCTTCGGATACAGGCTTAATCTCTTTCGAGAGCAGGGAGGGCAGTTTCATTGAGATGATTCGCGAGACCCCCTTTTCGGGCATTGTAACGCCGTATACGATGTCGGAGCCGCAGATGGTATGCTGATTGTGCGTAATAATTATAAATTGCGACTGTTTCAGGAAGTCGCGCAGAGTATTAACAAAGCGTCCAATATTAGCATCGTCCAGCGCGGCATCGATCTCGTCGAGCATACAGAATGGGCTGGGCTTGATTTCGTAGATGGCAAAAAGAAGACTGACAGCTGTTAGCGTACGCTCTCCGCCCGATAGCAGCGATACGTTTTGCAGGCGTTTTCCGGGGGGGCGGGCTATAATGTCGATACCGCACTCAAGTACATCCTCTTCGTTGATGAGTACCAGATTGGCTGTGCCCCCGTCGAATAGCTTGCTGAACATGTTCTGGAAGTTGACTTTGGCTTTTTCGAATGTCTCACGGAACATCGATGAGGTCGTCTTGTTGATCTTGCGGATAACCTCCATAAGCTGGGCCTTGGCGCTTATAAGGTCTTGCTCCTGCTCAACCAGGAAGGTGTAACGCTCTTCGAACTCTTTGTATTCGTCGATGGCAACCAGGTTAACCGGGCCCATTGAGTCGAGTCGTGAGCGCAGTTCATTAACGCGCGATTCCACCTCTTCAATCGTAGGTACCGTGGCGTTATCCCATTCCGGGTCCGGCTCCGCACGGAGCTCTTCGGGGTTGAGCTTGTATTCGCTCTGTACACGCTCGAGACGGTTCTCTTTGTGGGTCCGTGCTTCGGTAAGTTCGATGTCGATACTGCTCTTACGGCTGCGCTGCTGCTCAAAGGTGCGGCGTTTTTCTGCCAGCTCGGCCTCTTTGCGCGAGAGCTCCATACGCTGCAATTCACGTCCCTTACGCAGGTTGTCGAGCTGGGCGGCAGTTTTGGTTACCTGCTCTTCAAGTCCTCCCAGATTCGACTGCGACTGTTCTATCTCGGTTTTCAGCTCTTTTATGCTGTCGGCGTATGAGGCTATCCCCTGAGTTCGGCCCTCTACCTGATTTTTGAGCTCTCCGAGGCGTATGCTAAGGCTTCGTATCTCACCCTCAAGGTGTTCGTTGCGCTGGTTAAGCCCGGCATGCAGAATGCGGTGTTCGGTGAGCTGCGACTGGATCTGAAGGTGGCGACCTTCAAGTTTCTGCAGTTCCGTGGTTTGAGAGGCAATTGTACGGGTAAGCTCTTCGCGGTCTGATCGCAGCTGTTCGAGCTGCCTTGCAAGGGTTGTCTTTTCGTTATCGGAGCCTTCGCTGCGTTCGCATATCTCATCCAGCTCCCAGCTTACAGTTTCAAGTCTTTTCTTTGCTGTGTTGGCATCGCGTTCGAGGCTGTTATGCTCCCCTTCAGCTTGCGCCTGACTGCGTCGGTGCTCATCGCGTTCAATGCGCGTGGCATTAATCTGCTCGCCCAGGGTTATCGCATTTTCGGAATGTTTCTCACGCTGTTCGGTAAGCTTCCCTATCTCCAGCTGAATACGCGCCAGCTCTTCACGTGCTTCAGAGACCACAATCCGGCGACCGAGAGGGTTTGATGTCTTCGATTCAGGCCGCCACCATTCAAACGCTCCGTCAGCGTGGGTCAACGCGCCATCGCGGCTCACATAACGGCATCCGGTGGGTATAGGAGAGGGGAAATCTTTGGGGGAGTCAACCAATGCCACATTGCTGAGTAACAGTTTTGCTATCGGGAGGACACTATCGCTCACTTTAACGGCTGCCAGAAGCGTCTCAGTTTTCGGCGGAAGCATATTCTTCGGCTTTGATGCAATTGGGGCAAGAAGACGTGACGTGCCTAAATTCTTCTCACGCAGGATGTTAATGCAGTCTTGCGCAACGGACGGGTCACTGATGACGACGGCGTCGAGCCACGCCCGCAATACGGCTTCCAGCGCCGGTGCGGCAGATGCCTCTATAGATATGTGATCCGCCAGAGGGCCTATAATTGATGACGGATTTATCCCCAACTCTTCGGGTGAATCAAGGAGTTTGCGTGATCCCGCCGGGAAATCTTCCTCGCTCTGCTCCGAGTCGAGCAGGGTGTCGATCTGAGCCTCTTTGGCCGCGGCCTTTGCATACAGTCCGGCGCGTTGATCCTGTACGCCGCGAAGCTGCTCATTCTCCGCCTGACGCCGTTGCTCCAGGTTTTTGAGCATTGCGTCGCACTCATTCACCGTCTTCTGCATTTGTGCTATCTGTTTCGCAAGGTCTGCTTCGCGTATTCCGAAAGATTCTACGGTGCGTGAAAGCTGCGACTTTTCTACACTGAGTCGTTCTCGCTTGATGACGGTTTCGCGCTCGCGTGTTTCGATCTCTGAGAGGCGGTTCTGTGCCTTTGAGCTGAGGGCTTCCTTCTCCGTGGCGCTTTCGCGCTGCTTCTGAAGCCGGATGCGGGCAGAATCGATCTCATGCTGGTGGCTTTCGAAAATTTCTTTGCAATTCGTGAGGTTTTCGGTGGCGCCTTCGAGTTCTGTGGCTGCGGCCCCCTTCTTCTCCTCCAATTGCTTCAGGTGTGAGCTCTGCTCTTCGAGCAGTTGGCGCGTCTGGTCGGCTTCACGGGAGTCACGTTCCGACCAGCGCTGATACTCTTCAATACGCTGGGTGTTGATTCGGATTATGTCGCGTGCACGGTTGAGTTTGGCCTGTGCCGCTACACTCTTCTCCTGTTCATTTCCAATTGCCCGTTCGGTAGAAAGCAGCTCTTCGTGACGTTCGGCATTGCGCTGCTCCAGTGCAGTTACCTCGGTCTGTAACCGGGCTAACTGATCCTTCAGCTCCTCTTCGCGTCCGGATAGCTCGCGTATACGTGCCTCGAGCCGACCAAGCCGCTCACGGGTGGAAAAGATGTCAAGCGTGCGCATCTCGGCCTGTATGCTCTTGTAGCGACGTGCTTTTCCGGCCTGTCGCTGCAGGCTGCCTATTTGCCGCTTTACCTCTTTTATTACATCGGCCAGACGCAGGAGATTGGCATCTGTGTGTTCGAGTTTGCGGATTGCCTCTTTCTTGTCGGCCTTGAACTTGGTTATGCCGCTGGCCTCTTCAAATATGGCGCGCCGGTCCTCCGGGCGCGATGAGAGAACAGCATCTATCTGCCCCTGTGCCATGACGGAGTATGAAGTGGTGCCGATTCCTGTGCCCATGAAGAGCCGTTGAAGATCTTTCAGCCGGCAGGGGGTCTTGTTGATGAAATATTGACCCTCTCCGGTGCGGAATACGCGGCGGGTTACAGTGACTTCGTTGAATTCGGTTTTAAGCAGCTCCTCACAATCGGCAAAGGTGATGCTTACTTCCGCCATTCCAAGAGGTTTACGGCTATCTGTGCCGTTGAAGATGATATCCTGCATCTTGCTGCCGCGAAGGGCCTTGGGTCGCTGTTCGCCTAATACCCAGCGGATAGCATCGGAGACATTGCTTTTCCCGCAGCCATTGGGGCCGACGATCGCAGTCATACCGGGTTCAAAAACAAGCCTTGTTTTATTTGCAAAGCTTTTGAACCCCATCAATTGGAGTGATTTCAGGTACAACAGTGATCCTCAAAAGTTATCATTTTAAATTCAGCGCCCGATAAACGGGATAGTGGAGTCGCATTCATAGCACGGAATGGGCCGTTGTGCAAGCCGTTGAAGGCTTAATAGCTCTTTGCAAATACGACACGCCCCTTGCTCGGTTTGCTGCAGACAATGCATTGCCCCGGGGCGTCTGCCTCGCGATCGAATGGCACGGTGCGGATTGTCACCGATAATTCATCGTTTATCTTTGCTTCGCACTCCTCTTCGTCGCACCAGTGAGATAGGGCAAATCCAGCGTGAATTTCCGGGTTATCCGTATTCTTTGGTGTAAAGAAGGAGGAGAACTGATCCCATTCATCGATCTCATGCGTGTGTTCGTTGCGGAACGCCAGTGCGCGTTCGAAGAGTGCATTCTGTATGTCGTCGAGTAATGCGGAGATCCCGTTTATGAACTCTTCCCGCGGTTGATTGAAACGTGCGCTGCGGCCCTGGTCACGCCTGCAGACAAAGAGCGCATCGCTTTCCATGTCACGCGGGCCGATCTCGGCAATTACGGGTACGCCCTTTTTGATCCAGTTCCAGCTCTTTTCGCCGGCGTTAATTTCGCGCGTGTCAACAGTGACCTCAATATCCCGGCGATGATACTGCTGTTTGCGGATCTCAGTGGCAATGGCGTTGCAGTAGTCGATAATGGCTTCGGCATCGGCTCCCTTGCGCAGGATCGGCAGCAGTACAATATGCTTCGGTGCCAGACGAGGTGGCATAATCATGCCGTCATCATCTGCATGAGTCATCAGCATGGCACCTATCAGGCGGGTTGAAACACCCCATGAGGTCGTCCACGCATATTCCAGGTTGCCATCGCGGCTCTGGAACTGTATGCCTGATGCTTTTGCGAAGTGCTGCCCCAGGAAGTGACTTGTTCCGGCCTGCAGAGCCTTGCGGTCCTGCATCATGGCCTCTATGCAGATAGTGTCGACCGCGCCGGGAAACCGTTCACCGGGTGTCTTTGAGCCGGTCAGCACCGGCATCGCCATCTCCGTTTCGCAGAAGTCTTTGTATACCTCCAGCATCTGGCGCGTTTCGTCAAGGGCCTCAGTTTCGGTTTCATGCGCGGTGTGCCCCTCCTGCCACAAGAATTCTGTTGTGCGCAGAAACAGCCGGGTACGCATCTCCCAGCGTACTACGTTGGCCCACTGGTTGATCAGAATCGGGAGGTCACGGTAGCTCTGAACCCATTTGGCATAGGTTGCGCCGATGATTGTCTCGGAGGTAGGACGCACAACGAGAGGCTCCTCCAGCTCGCCTGCGGGAACGAGCCCTTTCCCATCGGGTGAGGCTTCGAGCCTGTGATGTGTAACAACTGCGCATTCCTTAGCGAATCCCTCAACGTGCTCCGCTTCCCGCTCCATATGGCTCAGCGGGATAAATAGAGGAAAATAGGCGTTAACATGGCCTGTGGCCTTGAAACGCTTATCCAGACCAGCCTGAATATTCTCCCAAAGTGTATACCCCCACGGCTTTATTACCATGCAGCCGCGAACAGGGCTGCTCTCCGCCAGTTCAGCGGCTTTAACCACCTGCTGGTACCAGCCGGGATAGTCTTCGGATCGGGTCGGGGAGATAGCGTTCTGCTGTTTTTTAGCCAATGTTCTGCTCCAGTCGAAAGTTTATCAAAAACGGAAATGCATATAGAGTAAGATACTTAAGCGCTTTGGGGTAGTTTAAAGTAGTTTAAAGTAGGTAATAAGCTTTACTTGTACTTGCGATTTAAAGGCTATACAATCCCAAAGCAGGTCGTGAAGGTTGCAATTTCAACTGGGGCTTAACGAAGATTAAAACCATTTTTACAGATTGTCGTTACTTCGCCAAGGTTCACTCACGGTTGTGGTTTGCCCTTTTAATTCTGGCCGGCACCTTTATATATCCCTCTATTCTGCCGGCGCAGGAGGTGGTTGCAGCTGAAGATCCGGAGGTGACCGTTCCTCCCGCGGCAACGCCCATCAACACGGTCGCTGCAGCGGCATCTAGCAATACTGTAGCGGCAGCGGCATCTATCAATACCGTCGCTGCAGCAGCATCTAGCAACACTGTTGCGGCAGCAACGTCCTCCAATGCGGTTATATCAGCGACGTCTACTAACGCGGCTGCAAGGGCGGCGTCCACCAATGCGGTGGTTGTGGCGATGGAGACGGAACTGGACTCA
>CAZAKU010000068.1:0-4905 GCA_964485765.1 uncultured Lentisphaerales bacterium | reverse complement strand
TTTTTTGTTGCGCCGATAGCAAATTTATGTTCAAATTCCGCTGATGGTTACTCGTAAGGGAAGCGGGTGGGTCGCGAAGAGAGAGGGATAGTTAATATGGATATTGACGTAAACGAGTCAGGGGAAGGGGAAGGCAAAGTCGGGAATGATGATGCAAAGTCGTACCGGGTCATGCTGGTTGATGATCATCCCGTAGTGCGTCAGGGCGTACGTGTCCTGATCTCGCAGGAAGCTGATATGTCTGTCTGCGGAGAGGCGGGCAGTGTTGTCGAAGCGAATCGTATGGTTGAAGAGCTTCGTCCCGACTTGGTTGTTCTTGATTTAAAGCTGGGAAACGGGAGCGGCCTCGACCTGATTCCGCGTCTGCTAAAAATAGTCCCCACTTTGCCTGTAGTGATATTTTCGATGCATGATGAGTCTCTTTATGCTGAGCGTGCTCTCCGTGCCGGCGCATGCGGGTATGTTATGAAGGATTCCGCGCCGGATGTTCTGCTCTGCACAATCAGAAGAGCGCTTGCCGGTGAGGGGTGTGTCTTTACCAACGCCGACAAACGTGTCACCGGGTACTCTGCGGGCGGCTCTCCGTTCCTGAATTCTCTCCCGGTGGTGCTCGACAGTTTAAGCTCACGCGAGCTGCAGGTCTTTCGTATGATTGGCGGCGGCATTGCTACCAAGGGGATTGCAAGTGAGCTCGGCTTGAGCGTAAAAACGGTGGATAGCCATAGGGCTAACATAAAGCGCAAGTTACGCCTGCAGAATGGGGCTGAGCTGGTTCGCAAAGCGATCCACTGGGTCGATCACGAGAATGGCGCCAGTGATTTATGATATATTCGGGAATCGACAGATTACCTTTGTCCCCTTCGCTTCCTCACTAAACTCAAGAGTCCCGTTTATAATGCCTGCACGGTAGTACATTAGCTTAATTCCCAGGCTGTCGTTTTGTCCGTTTTTGTCTCGTGAAAAGCCGCTGCCGTTGTCGGCGATAATGAGTTTGCCATTGATGTTGTCAGTTGAAAGGGTGATGTTGATTTCTGTCGGCTTACCATGGCGAAGCGCATTCGTAATAGCCTCGTGTGCGATCCAGTATAGGGCGGTTGCGGCTTCAGAATCGTAAATCTCCCCGCTTCCTCTCTTTTTGATATGGCAGAGCATGCCATATAGGCTTTGTGTATCCTTTGTGAGCTGCTTAAGTGAGTCAAAAAGGCCTTCGGAAACGAGATCCACAGGGCATAGGCCACGTGAAATGGCACGGATCTGAGAGATGCTCTCCCGGAGTAATTTACTTATATTCTCTAATTCGGACGGTCTCTCTCCATCTCGTACTACGCCGCTTTTCTCAAGATTGTGTACCATGTAGCTGATGCCGGTCAGTTGCTGCCCAACAGAATCGTGCAGCTGTTCGCCCAGACGTAAACGTTCGGCACCGGCGGCTAAAGTCATTTCGCGCTGCAGTTGGGTTCGCTCTGTAATGTCCCTGATGACGCAGAGGACATCTCCGCTGGGGATCATTCGTGCCCGGATCTCGAGGTAGAGCATACTGTTGTCAACTGTGGGGAATGTTAGGATTGTCTCCGCCTCTTCGCCGATTAATATGGCCTCTTCGAACTTATGGTCCCGCTCATTTATTTTAGAGGTGAAAAAATCGCAGACATTAGTCTTTTCAATTGAGCAGTCTATGCGAGTCAGGAGTTTTTTCATGCGCAGATTGCATTCACTCAGTTCTCCATTTGCGGTACAGACGAATATGGCATCGGTTGACTCCTCCATCAGCATGGAGTAGCGGTTTTCGCTATCAATACGGGCCTGCTCAAGTTTTTTCCGTCCGGATATGTCGTGGACGATTGCCTGAATATGCGTGAGTTCATCGTTTTCATCGACGATTAGTCGGTTACGGTCTTCGACCCACACGATGTGTCCATCTTTTGCGATCAGCCGGTACTCCTGCGAAAAATCGTCAATACGCTCCTCGATGTAACGTAACGTCTCTTTGTTGCAGCGACGCAGATCGTCGGGATGCGTTACCTCCTCCCATTTAGCCCTGTTTGCTATGAAATCTTCAGGGGTGTAACCAAGGATCTCCTCGACGTTTTCGGAGACGTTGATGATAGGCCACCCATCAGCGATCTGCCAGAGAAAGATCATTGCCGGAGAGTCGTCAAGGAATCCGTTAAGTCGCAGGACCTCACTGTTAAGTTTCTTTAGTTTGCCTTTATCACGAATTCTCTTAGTGCCTTCCGCCCTTATCTCCTGAATGGCATCTAAGAGCTCATTTGTCTTACGCTCCACCTTTTTGCTCAGGCGCTCGTTAGCCTCCTTAAGTTTTTGCTCAAGGAGGTGACGCTCCGTAATGTCCTTCAAGATGACTCCCATGACAGACTTGCCGTTGTCATCAAAGGTTTGATGCCCAATCAGCAGCCTGCGTCTCTCTCCGTCGGGGCGTATGATCTCTATCTCAAATGGAGCCGGATTTCCTTCCCTGCGTTCTCTATTTTGCTGTTCGAGGTGGCTGTGCTGCTCAGGAGGAACAAAGTTAATAAAGGGCTCCCCCAGCATCTGATCGATGGTCCGATTATGGATCTTCAGCAGCCCCTGATTGATGTGGGTGATCTCACCATCCTCGTTCACGGTGCAGATGCCGTCTGTCGCCGTGGTTGCGAGGGCACGCAGGATACTTACAGGGATAGAATCCATGCTGTATTTCGGCGGCACAGTTGTGTCGACCTCTGTATGGTTTTTTTTCATAGGTATCTGCCCTTCTGATGTCAGGTGGTTTCGCCGAACTCCTCAAGTTCCATCGCTGCCTGTTCCCAAAGGTGATTTGTCATTTTAAGGTCTGCCTGAAGTTGTGTCATGCGGCGGTTAAGATCTTCGAAGCCTGCATCCGGGGTGGTTTCACTCAGCCTGGCTATGAGCCCGGTTTGCTCCTCTTCAAGCTCAGCGGAGCGCTTCTCGGCGGCTTCAAGACGCCTGCGAAGTTGGCGTATTCTGGGCTGACGTTTCTTCCGCTCTTCAGCCCTCTGCCGTCGCTGCTCCTTCTGGTTCATTCTGGGTTGATCGGCCCGGGGCGCTTCCTCGCCGGGGGTTTGCGTTAATGCTGGCTGCTCGGTAGAGATTCGCTCGCGGTAGTAATCGTAATTCCCCGCAAACTTTTTTAATCCGGCGGGGCTAAGTTCGAGTATGCTGGTGGCCGTGGCGCGCACAAACTCAACATCGTGACTGACCAGACATACTGTTCCGCTGTAATTATGCAGGGCGTTTTCTAGCGCCCTGCGGCCGTTAAGGTCGAGATGGGTGGTAGGTTCGTCGAGCAGCAGCAGGTTGGGCGGGTCGGCATATATTCTGGCAAACGCCAGACGTATTTTTTCTCCGCCGCTGAGAACGCCGCATGGCTTTTCGGCCGCATCACCACTGAAACCAAAGCTTCCCAGAAGTGTGCGTACTTCGCGTTCCTGCAGCGACGCATTTTCATTTTTAACAACATTGATCAGGCTGCGCTCAGGAGGCATGGTTTCGGCGAATTCCTGCGAGACGTAGCCGATTTTAACCTTGTGCCCCGGTACGCATTTTCCGGCGGTGGGGATTCGGGTGCCTGCCATCAGGCGAAGAAGGGTAGTTTTGCCCATTCCGTTGAAACCGACCAGTGCCACGCGATCGCCACGGTTGACCTCTACATTAATCCCACTGAACACTGGGGCGGTATCTCCATAGCTGTAAGCGGCATCTTCCAGACGCATCACCTGTGTGCCGGAATGAGGGGGGGAGGGGATGCGCATATGGCCATCTGTGGATGCCTGCTTAGGAACCTGAATGATCTCCATCCGATCAAGCTCTTTGATCCTGCTTTGTACCTGCGAGGCCTTGGTGCTCGTGGCACGGAAGCGTGAGACAAAGCGCTCTATCTGTTCACGGCGCTTGTCCTGATTCTTTTTTGCTGCAACAAGCGTGGAATAACGCTGCTCACGCTGGGTCAAATAGGAGTCGAGCCCGCCGGAATAGCGCGTTATGGTGCCGCCATCTATTTCGAGCGTAACGTTGGTAAGGCTGCGCAGAAGGTAACGGTCATGTGATATAAGCAGCATGGTTCCCTGATACTCACGCAGGAACCGCTGTATCCACTCCACCGCCGGCAGGTCAAGATAGTTAGATGGTTCATCGAGCAGCAGAACATCAGGCATCCCGCTGAGGGTACGCGCAAGCTCGGCCCGCATCTGCCAGCCGCCGCTGAACTCACTGAACTTTTTTTCGAAATCTCTGGTGGTAAAACCGAGCCCTCCCAGAGTCTCTTTTACGCGACCCTCCAGGTCGTAGCCGCCAATGGCTTCGAACTCCGACTGCAGTTCACCTATCTTTCGCAGCAGGCGTGCTCGCTCGGTGCCTTCGCTCTGCTCTATCTGGTGGTGCAGTGTTGTAAGTTCAGCTTCAATTGCAGGTAGCTGAGGGAGGGCCCTGCAGGTGTAATCGAATAGTTTGTCGCTCTGGTTGTGAGGGTGCAACTGCTGGTGCAAATGACCTATACGTCTGCCCCGTTCAACGCTGATTGATCCACCCTCGGGGGTGATCTCGCCGTTAATAAGATGGAAAAGGGTACTTTTCCCGGCCCCGTTCGGGCCGACAATCCCCACATGTTCGCCGGATTCTATTCGGAGGTTGATGTCGCCTAGAACATCCTGTGTTCCGAAATGAATATTCACCTGTTTCAGTTCGATCATATCTATTTGTGTCTCGTGGCAGATTGCTGAATAAAATGTAAGTGTTAAAGGGTGCTATGCTACTCTATTCTGCACTCTGTACCAATAAGGGACTTCTTAAAATTATCGCGATCTCACGTATATAGGGGGTGACATTACGTGATCTCCGAGGAGAAAGATGAATATGGCAATCCCACGCTATACGCATCTGATCAGC
>CAZAKU010000067.1:0-4356 GCA_964485765.1 uncultured Lentisphaerales bacterium | reverse complement strand
CATTAAGGGCGAGGCTGAGCGGCGTGACGCCTCGGGGAATGTCCTCAAAAATGATATTGGAGAATTCCTTCACGATCATATCAAGGAGCATTTTTCCGCCGCGGGAGTTTCCACCAGCGTGAAATATTTTGACCCCAGCTACTCTATTCGCAGTGTTGCTGCGCAGGGAACCGATGCTATTCTCTGTTACAGGCTCGCAAAACTGGCGGTGCATGCGGCTATGTCAGGTCGTACAAATTGCGTTATTGGCAACTATAACGGCACTTATTCGCATGTCCCGATAGCTCTGGCAACAAAAGAACGCCAGAGGATCGACCCTGGCGGCGAGTTATGGAAAACCGTTCTTGACGCTACCAGACAGTTGGAGTACCTCGGACAGCCGGAGTTTGGTGAAAATGACGCAAGCTGAGAATGTAGAGATGTTGCGCTGCGGAATCGTTGCCGTGGTAGGTCGCACCAATTCAGGTAAATCAACCCTGTTTAACCGAATCCTCGGTGAGAAGGTTAGTATTGTCAGCCCCGTGGTACAGACGACTCGCAATGTGATAAGGGGGATTCTGACCGATTCACGAGGTCAGCTTGTATTGGTGGACACTCCCGGCCTGCATAAGGCACAGGGGCATCTTGGTACGCGTTTGAACAAGATGGCACGGGGTGCCTCCAAGGGCACCGATGCCGTTCTGCTTATTATGGATGCCTCGGAACATCTGCATCTTGAAGATGAGGGTTGGATGAAGCAGCTGCTGAAGCGTTCCGACCAGCCCCTGATATTCTTTCTGAATAAACTGGATAAGGCGCGCCGCCATGTGGATGAGTTCTACGATGCGTGGAAATCGATACAGGAGGATGTGGGTGAGTCACGTGAGGTCACCTGGGTGGAGGGCTCTGCCCTGAAGGGGGATGGCGTTGAGGAGCTTGAGAAGGCTCTTTTCGAGCTGTTGCCTCTGTCGCCCGAGCATCTGTTCCCCGAGGAGATGCTCACAGACTTCCCGCGTAAACTGGCCATAGCCGATGTGATTCGGGAGAAGTTTTTCGAATTCCTGCTCGATGAGTTGCCCCATGCAATAGGGCTGAGGGTCGATGAGATTGTGGAGAAAGAGGGCGCCTGGAGTGTTGCGGTAACAGTTTTTGTTCACCGTCATTCGCAGAAGGTGATTGTGATCGGCCCTAAAGGACGCGGTATTCGGCGGGTAAAACGCAAGGTGGAACCGGAACTCTCGGAGATGTTCGATGTGAAGGTTACAGTGACGTTGTGGGTTAAGATTGAACCTAAGTGGGACAGTAATTACTTCCTTATGCGTGAGATGGGGTATACGGGGTAGCGCTGGCCCTCACTTCAGTTGGCGGAGAAGGTGGGGCGCTGCGGCACTGATGCCGCAGTACGGTAACCTTGGAACGGCAGATCCCATGATGCTGCGCGGTAGGGAGGGGGCAGGGCCGCTTCCGGGTGTGGCGGTGTGAAGTTGCTGCTGTGTTGTAAATGTAAATGGCCCCGAAACGTAATGTTTCGGGGCCCGGTAACGGTCCGTCTATTTCTTGAAGCAGTGTTCCAGATGTTCATCTGAAGGGGTCTTGCTGATCAAAGAGACCAGCACCAGCACCAGCGCGGCGATCGGCAGGGCGATCAGGATGGGGTCCACCACCGGCCAGCTGGGTTTATCCAGCAGCAGTGAGTACTTGCCGGTCAGTTTGAAGCATAAGCCCAGAGCACGGGCCTCCTTATCCTTAATGAAGAGCAGCCAGAATGCGGTTACTGAGAATCCTGTCAGCATGCTGAAAATCACACCGGAACGCGTGGCACGGCGCCAGAAGAGCCCTGCTATCAGCGCCGGCAGGAAGGTAGATGCGCATAGGCCGAAGAATATCGCCGTTGCGCGGGCAATGATGTAGCCACCCCCCTTGTTGGTGTAGCTGATAACTACGGCCATGATGATGCCGAGGATGATGCCGACACGGGTGATCCCAATGCTGCTCTTACGCGTAGGAACTATCTGTTCGTAGACATCACGCCCGATGCTGGTTCCAAGCGCGTGGAACTGGCTTGAGAGCGTTGACATCGCCGCAGCCAGCAGCGTCAGCAGGAAGAGTGTCCCGAACCACTTAGGCATGGCACTGCTTATGTAGGTAGGGATAATCAGGCTGGTTTTACATTCGAAGGAGCCATCTGCATTCTTGGCCAAGGCTCTCATGTAGGCACTCGCTTTGGGTTTAACTGTGACTTCGTCACCCACGCTGTACTCGGCCGGTGTGACCTCCGCCTTTGGCAGTATAGCGCAGAGACCTTGCAGCTTTTTAAGCTTTGCAGTTTCCTCTTCGCTTGGTGCCTCTTTGGCTGATAAGGCTGCCACACCACCCAGGATTTTTACCCCTGCGGATGCAATCAGGTGTGTATCGGCAGTCTTGTCGCCATCAGTGTCTAAATGCAGAAGCTTACAGGGAAGGGCGATGACATCGGGGTTCTCCTTGCCGGGGCTGATGCCTCTTGCACGTTTGACGATGACATTTTCCATATCTGACTGGCTTATGAGTGTACCGGACACTACCTCTTTTTCGATGAAGTAGACATTACTCAGAGATCCGACCACAAAAGCTACTCCGGTCATAACCAGAATGAAAACGCCACCGATGAGTGCGGCACGGTTCAGCTCTTTTTTGCTCTTTACAGTCATAAAACGCACAACAAGCTGTGGCTGAGCCAATACGCCAATGCCGACACCAAGTGTGATTGTTGAAATAACAATCCACCACAGGTCGTGGTAAACATTGGGAGCTTTAGCGCCTTCAGCGGCACCCCAGCCGAACGCAGGCATTGATGCCCAACCTTTGAAACCTATTTTAGCGAACATGTTGGGCTCTTTGCCCAGCTCGACCAGCTGTTCGTGGCCGGCTGTGACGCCTCCCATAACCTTGTAGGTTACGATAAGCAGTGTAAGCATCCCCACGAACATAATGGTTCCCTGCAGGGCATCAGTGTACATAACGCCCTTGAGACCACCCATGATCACATACAGCGCAATGATGGCGCTGAAGAGCAGCAGGGCGGTCTCGTACGACATGCCGAACTGCTTCGATATGAATGCGCAGCCACCGATCAGAACGGCAGATGCATATAAAGGAATAAAGAAGAAGATCACCAGGCCCCCGAAGATCTGGATAAACTTGCTCTGGAACCGCCGCCCTATGAATTCGGGGAAGGTGTGGGCGTCGAGCCGGTGGCCCATTCGCCGGGTAGGTCCGCCAAGGCAGATAAATGCGATAAAGATACCAACAAATATATTAAGGAATGTCAGCCATAACAGGCTCATGCCGAACATCCCGGCGACACCGCCGAATCCGACGATTGCGCTGGTTGATATGAATGTAGCCCCGTATGAGAGAGCCATAACGAATGGGTGTGTTTTGCGTCCGGCTATAAGATAGTCGGTTGCTGTATTTGTCTGGCGGTATCCCAGGTATCCCAAACCGCCCACTATGGCCAGGTAGATCAGGATGAGAATAATCTGTGTAATGGTGACAGTCATGCGTTAACTCCGTTGTCGTTTATAATAAGAAAAGGGTGGATGGTGAGAATCAGACATTCTCCTCCGCTTTGTCTTCGTTTTCAGCCCACTCAACATCTTCTGCGGCAACGTCCTCACTGCCTTTATTCCAGTTAATTGCTCCCCATACGACACAAGCGATGGCACTTATGATGCAGAGCAGATATGCGGCGATAATAGCTGGATCCTGTAGTCCTAACATAACATCCCTCCTGGGGAAAGTTTAGTTGACGGTGGCAGGGAACACTCGGCCCAATAGGCACAACCGTCTCACACGTCGCTGATTGTGCCTACTTGCCACATATTATTCAAGTGAAGAGTAACAACTTTCTTAATGCGGTGTGCTGCGTACAGGAACACACGCGTTAAATACGGGTCCAGTTTGCCGCCGGTGAGAGGGTTGAAAATAAAACAGCGGATTCCCTTAGTAAAATCAAGAAAAGCAAAAAAATGTTAATAGAGGGGTTGACGTTCCCTAATGCAGTAGGTATATTCCGCGACGTTTTTGCAACTGGTTGGATTGCGATTATGTGATTGATCGGTGGCAGGACGCATTTTTTTTGTGCCTTTTCCGTTAATTCGGACGGTGCATAAAAAAAATAAAAAAAGGCTGTTGACTTACGTCCCCTAAAAAGGCTAGGTTACACGCCGCTTCAATACCTAAGGCGGTATTGAATGGCTCTTTGAAAACGGAATATATTGTTGAGACACACGGTGTCCCGAAGTGGGGATGCCGTGGTCCACAATCGCTTGTACGAGGCCGGATAGAACCCTGAATATTAATAGGGTGTTGTTCCTTTCGGGGGATGGCGCCTTT
>CAZAKU010000066.1:0-3231 GCA_964485765.1 uncultured Lentisphaerales bacterium | reverse complement strand
ACCGCCGAGGTAGCAGAGGTCGGTTTCATCAACAACCGCACTCCAGTAGGTCATCACAACGCTGCCGCCATTACTTACAAATGTCTTCAGGCGCTCAGCAAACCCGGGGCGCAGCATATAGGCCATCGGCGCCACCACCAGTTTATAGCGGCTCAGGTCACGAGTCTGGTCGATCACATCGACAGGCACACCCGCCTCCCAAAATGGTCTGTAATGCGCCACACACTCCTGGCGGTATTTAACATTTTCTCCCAGAAACACCTTGGCACCCGAGTTCACCGCCCATTCATTCTCCCAGTCCTGAATGACAGCCACCTCCGGCTGCACACTGCAGCCAACCACATCATCCAGTTTTGCCAGCGCATCACCCACATCTGTTACATCGCGAAACACCCGGGTATTCTCATGCCCGGCATGATCGACCACTGCGCCATGAAACTTCTCCATACAGCCGCGACTCTTGCGCCACTGAAAATACTGAACGGTGTCGGAACCATGTGCGACGGCCTGCAGACTTGAGAGAAGGTGCATACCGGGGTTCTTTCGTTTCTTCACGCAACCCCTGGTTGGGATGCTGGGTACACTCTCCATCAGCATGAAGGGCTTGCCCCCCTTCATGGCGCGACAGATATCGTGCTTGAGCGCGGTGCACACCGCTTCGGTCGCATCATCCGCATTGGCATGCCAGCTGGGGTACGAATCCCATGAGACCACATCCACTGCATCGGCGAAGGCTCCATAATCGAGTGTGGCCGAACCGGTCATAAAGTTCGTTGTCACAGGGATATCGGGTGTGATCTCCTTTAATGGGGAGATCTCATCGCGATAGAAATCAATCATCTGAGCCGTTTTGAAACGCTCCCAGTCGAGCATCAGCCCGTGGATACCGCTATCCGTGGGAACGATATAATCCCAATCCGGGAAGGAATGCGACCAGAAGGAGGACCAATAGGCATGATTCAGTCTGTCCAGATCATTGTCATAGCGCAGCTTAAGCCACTCGCGAAAAGCTGTGTAACAGAGCTCGCAATGACAATCGCCGCCGTTGTACTCATTCGAAGCGTGCCACACCAGCAGGGCCGGGTGTGCCTTATAGCGTTTCGCCATTTCGCGATTGATGATGCGGCATTTCTCCCGATACACCGGAGATGTGCGGCAATGGTTATGCCTTCCGCCATGCGGCTGGCGTGTACCATCCGCATTCACACGGCGAATTTCAGGATAGGCGCGGCTCATCCAGGCCGGTTTGCTGCCGCTGGGGGTAGCCAGAACAGCGTAGGCATTGCTCTGCGCCAGCTTATCCATAATCGTGTCGAGCCAGCCGAATTCGAACTGTCCCTCAGCCGGCTCCAGTGCCGACCAGGAGAAGATCCCGATCGACATCGCATTGCAGCCGGAGAGCTTCATGAGCCGCATATCTTCATCCCAGATTTCGGGGGTGCGAATCCACTGATCCGGGTTGTAATCGCCTCCATGCAGCATGGACAAACAGTTGGGGTTTATTGGTTCAAAACGGGTCATTCTTATTCTCCTAAAGCAGACGCCCGGCATTGAAAAAGCAGGGCGATGGTACTGAAACAGTTATACAGGCAAGGTCAGATAATAACGATGAAACGCGTTATCAGGCAAGGGCAAAGACATTACTATTCGGGTTACCAATCATGACCGGAGGTGAGATAGATCGCCGTATCATCCTCACTCCAGGCAACATCCACACCGGCTCGGATGCCGAATGCACGTGCAAGCAGATAACGGAATCCGGCACCACCGGCGACATGATAATCTTCCAGCTCAAAGTCACTGACCTCATCTGCAGCAGTCCACCCGGAGCCGACAAACCCGACCAGGCTCCAGCGTTTGGTAAAGTCCCAGCGAAGCTCTGCTTCAGTTGTAATGACATGTTGTCCCTGGTAGCGATTATATGGAATACCCCTGATCTCTATAGATGGGACCATATAAAAGGGGGTATCTCCATTACAGGAGCTGCCATCTGCCCGCAGGCCAAGAACCCAGCTGCGCTTTATAGGGATCCAGGTTCTGAGATTTATTTCACCAATAGTGAATTCTTCATCACTGCCGAACATTTCGTCGTACCACATCACCTCAAAGCGGGCGTTAATACCTGAATCAGGCGTGAAGATCACATTACGAGAATCGTATTCTATCACGGCGGCGGCACCGCCGGTACGGATTGTTCTCTCCAGTGGCATACCTATAATCGCCTCGGCCCCATCCAGGGAGACCTCTACCTCGCCCAGCGAATACTTTGCCCCAAGAAACAGATCGCTCTCTGCCACACGGAAGAGCAGTTGCTGCAGAGTCCCTCCCCCCTCCAGATTATAGGAAAGGTGGTCAACCGGAAGTTCCGGGTGATTCCCGAATCCATAAAAATCCATATTAACAGAGGCGAGCCCTACAGCCCCAAGGTAGCGAATGCGATCCTGTTTCCATACGCCGAAGTGGAAAACTCCAGCACCCCAGGTTCCATTCTCTGTCGCCATCCCGAAAAGCCCCGATATACTGGGGGGCGCCAGACGCGGAGGGCGGCCATCCGGGGTGAGTTCCTTCATCTTCTGTATACGGTTTTCGATAGAATCATGAAAGAAGGCCAATCCCAAGGCAGCGCCATACCCCACGGCAGGTTCGGTAATTATAGATCCCAGGGGCAGAAAGCCCTGCACTGTTCCGAGAAATGCCGACATGTCGAACATCCCGTCATCTTTATCTATAAAAAGGTCCCGCATCGTTGGTTTAGCGGGCGAAGCGGTTGCCTGCTCCTGCCCGTTGGCGCTCGCAACCGCCGAAAATGTTATCCCCATCAGCACAGACAGTAAAAACACCCTGTTTTGACATCTCATTATTAAACCTTTTTTGCTTAGCATACGCTGGGGTAATTAAATGACGTTAGAGCACGCACCTTAACCGATGACACAAGGTTACCAGAGAGCAAAAAGCCAGTATAGCTTAAAGGTCTTGGGCACAAAAAAAAGCGTAATTTGGTTATCACACTCATTTCGTAAATTGGCGGAGAGGACGGGATTCTCGCCCAGTATCAGAAATACCCCTATTCTAAAGGGGATTTAGCACCTCTATATGCGATTAGGTGACAGCTAGGTGACCGGTTTCTCCGCGGCCAGAGCGCGAATCGGGGGCAGGTGCTTGTTTACATACAAGGTGCGAATGAGATAGCAGGAGAGAGCGTTCTTAAAGAAAGCATTCTTGCCGTAGGCC
>CAZAKU010000065.1:0-3969 GCA_964485765.1 uncultured Lentisphaerales bacterium | reverse complement strand
TCTTTGACATCTAAGGCGAGGGTTTTCCTGACATCCAAGGATATATACTGCATCGGGCTGGCAGGTCGGACTTTTATTGGGAGGTCAGGCAGGAGGTTTCGGTGCAAAGAATATAGTCACCCTGTGGGTTAACAGTCAGGCAACGTTCGTCTTGAGCGTTGTTTTTTTGTGTTTAGGCGGCACGTTTTACGGTGACTTATGATGAGAACAGAGAAAGATATGCTGGGCAGTATGGAGCTTCCTGAGGATTGCCCCTGGGGTATCCATACGGAGCGTTCAAGGCGCAGCTTTGCTGTTTCGGGAAGGAGTGTTCCCGAGTCGCTGCTCACTGCTCTTGCAGATGTTAAGCGTGCCTGCTGCTGAGCTAACTCCGAACTCGGGTTTCTTGATAAGGATACGGCCGCGGCCATAGAGAATGCCTGTGATGCGGTGCAGGCGGGTGTTTGTGACGGAGCTTTCCCTTTAGACGCCTTACAGGGCGGTGCCGGAACCTCCACCAACATGAACATTAATGAGGTCCTTGCGCTTTATGCAACCGGGGTTCTGCGTCAGGAGAACGATGGTGCGGACAGAGTTGATCCCCTTGAACATGTGAATCTGCACCAGTCGACCAATGATGTTTACCCAACAGCGCTTAAGATTGCAGCTATCAGGGGTGTTCGCAAAGTAAGCGAATCATTTGCCCTCTTGCAGGGCGCTTGCCAGCGTCAGGAGAAGGAGTTTGCCTCTGTCGTCAAAATGGGGCGAACCGAACAGGTCGATGCTGTCCCTATTACTCTGGGTGCCGAGATTGGTGCTTTTGCGGAGGCCTTCTCGCGTGATCGCTGGCGCACAATGAAGTGCGAAGAGCGTCTGCGGGTGGTGAACATCGGCGGCACCGCTGTAGGCACAGGCCTCACGGCTCCCAGGAGTTACATCTTCTTAGTCATCGAAAAACTTCGCAGTGGGACGGGCCTCGGCCTCAGCAGAGGCGAGAACCTTCCTGGAGAAACTGCAAATGCTGATGTCTTTGTTGAGGTATCAGGCATTCTCAAGGCGTGTGCAGTTAATCTGATGAAGACGGCCGACGACCTTCGGCGCCTGAATATGCTGGGTGATATTTCCCTGCCGGTGGTGCAGGCGGGTTCAAGCATCATGCCGGGAAAGGCAAACCCTGTTGTTCCCGAATGTGTGATGCAGTGTGCCATGCTCGTGAAGGCCAATGATCAGATTGTTGCGGATTGTGCCTCAAGAGGATCGCTGCAGATCGTAGAGTTTCTACCTCTTTTGGCCAGTGCGCTGCTGGAGTCGATCAGAGTCCTCTCCGGAGCGGCAGAGTTGCTTGCCGGTTGCATTGATGGCATTGTGGCAAATGAAGAGAGCTGTCGGCGACGGGTAGAGCAGAGCCCCGCACTTATAACAGCGCTTCTCCCTGAGCTGGGGTACAATCGCTGCGTGGAGTTGGGTCAGCTCTTTGCCGGTTTGACGGATAAGATCTCATTTCGGGAGTTTCTGGAGATCCATGTTGGGGCTGAGGTCGTCGACAGGGCATTGAGTGTGCAGAACCTTACATCGCTTGGGTATAGGCAGCAGAGATCAGCTGACGATAAGCGACCGGGGGTGGACAAGTGAGCCAGACCGCACCAAAATCTCTGAGATTACATATCGGTATATACGGGCGTGCCAATGCGGGCAAATCAAGCCTGTTGAACCTGCTTGCCGGTCAGGATGTCTCTATCACTTCGGAAATTCCCGGAACAACAACTGATGTTGTTGAGAAGCCGATGGAGCTTCTTCCGATAGGGCCGGTTGTTTTTTTAGATACCGCCGGTTTGGGCGACAAGTCAGTGCTTGGTGAAAAGCGTATTGGGCGTACTCAAAAAGCTTTCGACAGAACTGATGTGGCTCTCCTTGTGGCAGACGGCTCTGATTGGGGCGAGTTTGAAGAGAATGTGCTGGATGAATTCAAATCACGCGGCACACCTGTAATTATAGTTGCCAACAAATCGGATCTTGCGCCGCCGTCGGACCGGTTGCTGCAGCGGGCAGAGGAGGGCGGCATTGATGTCATCAGATGCTGTGCTAACGATCATCAAAGGCGGGAGATACTCCTGGCTGAAATAAAGCGGGGTTTGTTGGCTGTCTGCCCCGACGATTTTGTTACACCGCCGCCGCTTATGGCTGACCTCGTCCACCCCGGCGGCATAGCTGTACTGATCGTCCCAATCGATCTGCAGGCCCCGAAGGGACGCCTTATCCTGCCACAGGTTTCTACCATACGGGACTGCCTTGATAACGATGCCATTGCAATTACGGTTAAAGAGCGTGAATATGCCCATCTGCTTTCCATCATTAGATCAGCGCCCGATCTGGCGGTGTGTGATTCACAGGTGGTTATGAAAATGGTGGCCGACACCCCGGATAATATTCCCTGCACAACATTTTCAATATTATTCGCCCGTCTGAAGGGTGATCTGCCTGCTCTGGCAGCCGGAGCAGCCGCGATAGACTCTCTCCGCGACGGCGATCGGGTACTGGTGTCGGAATCATGCTCTCATCACGCGCTGGAAGATGATATCGGCCGGGTTAAGATTCCGCGCTGGATCAGGCAGTACAGCGGAGCCGAACTTAAAATAGAGGTCCTTTCAGGCAGAGACTTCCCCGATGACCTGGGAGCCTATTCTTTAGTTATTCAGTGCGGAGGTTGTATGCATAACCGCCGCGAAATGCTTTCGCGAATCGAGCGCGCAACCGCAGCAGGCGTGCCTATCACCAATTACGGGATCTGTATCTCGCATACTCAAGGGGTTCTGAAACGGGTTCTTTCTCCGTTTCCGGCCGCTCTGGATGCTTATAAACGTGCAGCAGAAATGGGAGAAGAATGATGAAACGAGGACTACCAGAAGTTAATGTCGAAGGGCTGAGCTCCTTTATTCCCGGTGATGAAATCGCCGAATGGCTTGAGAAAACAGAGAATCCCGATGCAGAGCGGGTGCATGAGATAATAGCCCGGTCGCTCGATAAGAACCGTCTGACGCCCGAAGAGATGGCAACCCTGATAAATGCCGATGATCCCGAGCTGGCGGAGGCTGTGTTTGAGGGTGCCCGTGAGCTTAAGAGGCGGATTTATGGTAACCGTATCGTTATCTTTGCTCCACTGTATGTAGGGAACAAGTGTATTAACAACTGCTCTTATTGCGGCTTTCGCTCCTCTAATGATATCATCGAACGAAACACTCTCACAATGCACGGGCTGGAAGATGAGATCAGTGCACTTGTCGACAGTGGGCATAAACGCCTTATTATGGTGTATGGTGAACATCCTGATTATGACGCGCAGTTCCTCCACGATACCGTTAAGTGTGTATACGGCGTAAAAAAGGGCAATGGCGAGATTCGCCGGGTTAACATCAATGCCGCACCGCTGGATATAGAGGGCTATAAACTGGTCAAATCTGCCGGTATCGGTACGTATCAGATCTTTCAGGAGACATATCACGAAGAGACCTACAGCGAGATGCATCCAACCGGTCCCAAAAGCAATTTCCTCTGGAGGCTGTATGGTCTGGACCGTGCTATGCAGGCCGGCTGCGATGATATCGGCATTGGCGCTCTTCTCGGTTTGTACGATTGGAAGTTCGAGGTGATGAGCCTGCTGTATCATACAATTCACCTTGAGGAAAAATTCAATGTAGGGCCGCATACTATATCATTCCCGCGCATTGAACCGGCCGTAGGTACAACCATGACTGAGAAGCCGCCATATGCCGTCAGCGACTATGACTTCAAACGCCTGGTGGCAATCTTGCGTTTGGCGGTACCCTATACGGGCCTTATTCTTACATGCCGTGAATCGGTTGAACTTAGAAATGAGATGATGGAGTTGGGTGTATCGCAGATTGATGCCGGTTCGAATATCGGTATTGGCGCATATTCCAGTGGTGATACCGATGTGTTCAAGAAGAGTCAATTCAAGTTGGCCGATGACCG
>CAZAKU010000064.1:0-8373 GCA_964485765.1 uncultured Lentisphaerales bacterium | reverse complement strand
CGTCGAGCAGTATATGTTCATCCTGTATCAGGGGTGCAAATATACCCGGTATGGAGATGCTTGAACGAACGGCATCCGTGAGCGCGCCTTCGTGCCATACAAAAGGTGAGCCCTCCTGGAGATCGGTGGCAACGGCGGCGAAGGGGGTTGGCAGATCCTCTATGCGCAGGTCGCCGTAGAGGGTGTCGAGCAGTTTGCGGACCTCTTTGCCGTCGATCAGGCCGCCACGGGGCATGCCCACCTCGAATAGCAGCCGGGTTGATTTCCACCAGTTAAGGTCGTTTGTGATTTTCCGAAGATGTTCCAGACGATTGCAGGCACAGGCCGCTCCGATCAGTGATCCGATACTGGTGCCGGTTATGATGTCCGGTTTAATGTTCAGCTCTTCCAGGAGGTTGAGTACACCGAAATGTGCCCAGCCTCTGGCTCCTCCGCTGCCGAGAACGAGAGCGAGGGGCTTATTTGATGGAGATTTTGTTTTTTTCATCTGTTTCTTTTGAGGGTGGCAGGGGCACCTTCACTAATCCTGTTCCTGCCGGTGTTTAATCATTTTTATGATGGCACTTCCGTAGCGTGCGGTGCGGGTAGGGCCCATTCCATGGATGTTTAGCAGTTCATCTTCATTGGTTGGCTGTATAGTTACCAGCTCATCCAGAGTGCGGTTCGAAAAGATGGTATAGGGTGGTCTTCCGGCTGCACGTTGTGCGCGCCATTCGAGCAGTTGACTACGTAATCCATCTTCGGTGTTGGTGCTGCTTCGGGTGTCACGTTCACTATTTGACGGAGCTCTGCGATGTTTGATCTCGGGCAGGCATAGCTCCACCTCTTTCTCCCGCTTGGCTATGGATATACCGTGGCGCGTGATTGCCAGGGTGGGGTACTCCCCTTCGGTGATGATCGCGGCCCGTTCTGCGATAAGTGCGTCGATGATCGCCCTCAGTTCTGCTTCCGGTGTTCCCTTGAGGATTCCGTATGTGGTGAGATTGTCCAGTTTGCGATCAAGCACCTCTTTGGCATGGCTTCCCTGCAGCACCTGGATTACACGTTTAATGCCGAAGCGGCCCTGCATGCGCGCGATACAGCTGAGGACCTTTTGCAAAACTATCCATTCATTTTCGTTGGGTTTGCGCCGGCTTCCTGCGGCTTCATGTATTTCGGGGTTGCAGTGGTCGCAGTAACCTCCGCAATTCGATGTATATTCCTTATCACCGAAATACTTAAGGATGAATGCATGACGGCAGGATCGGTTACTGGCATAACGCAGCATGGTTTGCAGCTTTGCTTCGTCGAGTTGGCGTTTGTATTGCATCGCCTCGAAGGAGGGCACGAGCTGTACGCTGTCGGCACCGGGGGTGACGACCGTTGTGAATGTGCGTGAGCCGGGTTCCATGTTGCGGGAGATCATGCCGGCACGTTCAAGTATCGCCATGCATGAGCGAACCTGCATGCCGTTTTTGAGGGCTGCATGCTCTGACCATTCCTTGCCGGAGATGGTAACGGGGCCGGACGCACACTCTCGTGCCACGGCTTCCCAGACTGCAATCAGGTCGGCTGGCTGAGGATTGCTGCCATCCAGGAAGAACTCCTGTGTGCGCACATCGGCGTAGTTGTATAGTAATTCGCAATGTGAAGGGCCTCCGTCACGGCCGGCACGACCTACCTCCTGGTAGTAGGCTTCCAGGCTTCCGGGAATGTCCCAGTGAACAACGAAGCGCAGGTCATGGCGGTCGACGCCCATGCCGAATGCGTTTGTGGCGACAACTACGGGGTGTTTCCCCGACATGAAGCGCTCCTGGATGTCGCGGCGTTCGTTGTCGGAGAGACCTCCATGATATGCGCTGCACGTCACCCCTTTGTCCTTTAGCAGTTCAGCTGTTCGTTCGGTGTTGCGTCGTGTGGCACAGTAGACGATCCCGGTGGGGTAATCCTGCATGATTTCGAGGATAGTCGAGAGTTTATGCTTGTGTGACGATGCCCTTGTGACCGACAGGGTGAGATTGGGTCGCGAAAACCCGTGTACATGTATGCGCAGGTTATCCGGCGAGTCTTCCAGATCGAGCTGTTTGACTATGTCGTCACGTACGGCCGGTGTTGCAGTGGCTGTGAGAGCCATGATCCGTGCATCGGGGAGGGATTGGAGTACGCGTTTAATGCGCAGGTAGTCAGGGCGGAAGTCGTGGCCCCATTGACTGATACAGTGTGCCTCGTCGATTGCCACCAGACTGACCTGAATATCATTCAGTGCATCAATGAATCCCCCGCTGCGAAAGCGTTCGGGAGCCACATAAACCATCTTGTACTGGCCCGTGCGCAGTCCAACTATTCGGTCGGCATTGGCACGGGCACCTATCGAGGAGTTGATGCAGGTGGCGGGTATTCCCTGACGCTGGAGTGAGTCGACCTGGTCCTGCATCAGGGAGATCAGGGGCGATATGATAATGGTGACACCCTCGAGCATAAGAGCAGAGAGCTGGTAACAGAGAGACTTGCCTGAGCCGGTGGGCATTACGATAAGGGTGTCGTGACCGTCCAGAAGATCCTGGATTACATCTCGTTGTCCGAGCCGGAATTCGCCGAAGCCGAAGTGCTGCTTCAGGGTGGATTCGAGTTGATTTGGCAGATTTGTCGACATAACGAAAGTGTGGGGGATTTTTGTGTTGGTAGCGAGATGAAAATCATGACGGAGGCGAAAAAGGTTGTGCTCCATGAATATCTCAATCGCAGGTTGATGGAGGGCCGTGCTGTATGTTACGATCTGAGCGGTTAAATATAGTGTAATTCACGTTGGTGGTTGTGAGCGCGGTATGAGGTGCTTTTTGAAGAAAATTAATAGGTTTTTGCCTGTACTGAGAGTCACCGGGGCATTTTTGCTGCTGCTGTTGTGTAACTCTGGATGTGCTGACCGTGATGATGCTCTGCAGGATGCAGCGGAGAGGTCGGAGCCGTTGATGCGCAAGGCCGCGTCACGGGAGAGAGCCAGAGATCTTGATGGTGCTATAAAGATTTACGAAAGGGTTGTGTATGAACTCCCTTCGGTGGCGATGGCGCATCTGAAGCTGGGCATATTACTTGATGATTATCGCAAGGATTACGTTGGGGCTGTATACCATTACAGGACGTATCTGCGCTGGCGTGAATCTGCGGAAAAAGCCGATATGGTTAAGTCGCTATTGCAGGAGGCGGAGCGCAAGCTTGAGACTGAATATGCAGCAATGCCGGGCGGCCGCAATGAAGAGCAGGCAGCGCTTGAGACCCGGATTACGGAGCTTGAGGGTCAGATTAAGCAGTTGAATGAAGCGCAGCAGGCACAGGTGAAGAGGTACGAAGCGCTGGAGAAGGTAAAAGAGCGCCTCGAGCGTCGCCTGAGAATAGCTGAGCATTCGCAGATTACGGCGGTTGAGGGGGATGGCGTCCGTTTGCGTGAACTCAGTGAAGCATCGCGAGTTTCATGGACCTATAAGGTCAAAGCAGGTGATTCTCTGACTAAGATTGCAAAGGAGTTGTACGGCGATTCTTCTCAGTATAAGAAGATATACGAGGCCAACAAGGAAACTGTCGCGAGTGACTACACTCTGCGGGTGGGGCAGGTTCTTTTGATACCGTAGGGAGGCTCTGAGATATGTCGAATCTGGAGAGATTGGGGCGTTCGTGGCAGCACAACCGCCTGGGTGTTGATGAAGCATCGCGTAAGAGGGGGCAGATGCCTGAGCACAGGGACCCCCTTTTCAACTATATTGCCGGTACTGTTATGCCTGCCGGATACCGGAGAGAAGAGCCCCGCTGGTTGAACCGGCGTCGTGTGATTCGCATGGTTTTTGCTGTAATGCTGTTAATTTGGTTAATTTTCTTTTTTGTTGAGTCGCCTGTGTAATGTTTTCCTGCAGTGAAATAGATATTACGAAATTACTTTCGAAGCCTGGTCTGCATGTTCATATGGTAGGCATCGGGGGGGCGGGAATGTCGGGTATTGCCGTTCTGCTCGCGGCTCGCGGAGCGGAAGTAAGCGGCTGCGACCGTGACTCCGACGGTGAATATGCCGGACTCCTGGCACTGCATAAAATTAAGATCTTATGCGGACATTCCGTAGAACATGTCAGAGGGGTTGATCTGGTGGTGCGCACGGCTGCGGTATCGGCTGAACATCCGGAGCTGTTGGCTGCTGTTGATCTTGCTGTTCCTGTTGTGACACGCGGGGAGATCCTTCCTATGTTGCTGGCCGGCCGCCGCAGTGTGGCGGTTTGCGGTACACACGGGAAGACCTCCACCAGTACATTTGCTTCGATAATTCTGCGTGATGCGATGGCGCAGGAGGTGGGATGGTGTATTGGCGGCCGCAGTAATGCTCTCGGTGAAGGGTCTCGTGATGCGCCGCTCATGGTGGTTGAGGCGGATGAGAGTGACGGCTCGCTGAGTCGCTATGCAGTGGATATTCTTGTGTTGACCAGTCTGGAATTCGACCATATAGAGCACTTTGACGGGCCTGAGGATTTTGAGGCATGCTTTGCTTCCGCCGTGGCGCGTACGCGCAACAAGGTTATCGTCTGTGCCGATGATGAATGTGCGATGAGGGTCACCGGGTTCATGCGTGACAAAAGGCTGAGTTACGGCTTCTCTCCCGATGCGCAACTGCGGATCACAGAATATTCCGAGGGGCGTGGGTTCTGCGATTTTGAACTGGAGCTGGAGGGACGTAACCTGGGACGCCACCGGATCCCTATTGCAGGACGTCATAATGTACTTAATGCTGTTGCTGCTCTGTCTGCTGCGTGGTGTTGCGGAGTGGCCGAAGATGAGGCCCTCTCTGCTCTCAGTCTGCTGGAGCTGCCGGCACGGCGGTTTGAATTAATGGTGGGTGACGACGGCAGGGCGATAGTGAGCGATTATGCGCATCATCCTACCGAGATAGCGGCACTGCTCGATATGGCGCGGCAGCAGTTTCAGGGGCGCCGCCTGGTGGGCGTCTTTCAGCCGCATCGGTACAGCAGAACCAAAACATTAAGATATGATTTCAGCCACTGCTTCGATGCTTTAGATGAGTTGGTTCTCCTGCCTGTGTATGCGGCCAGTGAAGAGTTTATTGAGGGTGGTGGCGTTGAGGATCTGTATGCCGCCATCCGTATTCGCGGTGGGCATGTGCCTCTGTTGGCTGAATCGATTGATGAGGCGCGTGCCGGGCTTCTTCGGCGCCTTGATTCCGACGACATCCTGCTGGTTATCGGCGCGGGGGATGTTGTTGAGCTGGCAGATGAGGCATTGTTGTCTAACGGCAATGCTAATGTAGACGCTGCACCGCCTGAAGGGGTTTGTGCAGGTGAGCAGGTCGCAAGACGCACCACTCTGCGTGTTGGCGGGGAGGCGCAGTGGGCAATTCACCCGCAGAGCGAAGATGAATTGGTGGAGGCACTGAAGTGGGCAGATGCTGTCGGGCACCCCGTTACGGTACTGGGAGGCGGGAGCAACATAGCTGCATCGGATCTGGGCGTTGGCGGTCTCGTGGTGTGGCTGGATACTGAATGCTTCCGGCAGATAGAACGTGAGGGCAAGGCGGTTTCTGTTGGCGCCGGTGTGAGCGATGCAGCACTTTTGGCCTTTTGTGAGGCAGAGGGTCTCGGAGGTCTATCCTTTATCGAGGGGATTCCGGGACGTTTCGGAGGTCTCGTTGTAAAGAATGCCGGAGCACAGGGCAGAGAGATTTCAGAGTTGTTAAGCTGGGTCAGGCTGTTAAGAGCTGATGGCCGAATGGAGAGGCTCGCAGCTTGCGACATTCGTTGGGCATATCGCTCTGCTCCGGAGTTGCGGGGGTCGATTTTGCTTGAGGCGGGATTGAACCTTTGTGATGAAAGTCCTGAGCTGATTCATGAACGCAGGGACGCTCTTCGGGTGCGACGTGAATGGTGGCGTGGGCGACATACAGCGGGGTCGGTATTTAAGAACCCCCCGGGAGAGTACGCGGGCGAGCTGCTTGAGCGGGTGGGTTGCAGCGGGCACCGCATCGGTGGCGCATGGGTCTGTGTAAGGCATGCGAATGTTATCGAAACCGATGATGCGGCAACAGCTTCGGATGTTCGGGCGCTTATGCGCTGGATGGAGAGGCTGGTGTGGGTGCGCGAAGGTATTAGGCTTGAGCGGGAAGTGGACGTTGTCTGGTGAGGAGTCTGTGATGGTAGAGAGACGGTTTAAGAATATTGCGGTACTGATGGGCGGATGGTCATCGGAGCACGAGGTATCGTTAAAATCGGGCGCAACTGTCACTGAGGGTCTGCGGGATGCCGGCTATGACGTGAATCCTGTGGTTATGCAGGGCCGTGAACTGATCCTGCCGGAGGGCACGGATGCGGTGTTTATAGCCATGCATGGCGGTTTCGGGGAGAATGGAGAACTGCAGGCCGAACTCAATGCATTGCGTATCCCATACACATTTTCAGGGGAGGCGGCATGCTCTCTGGCGATGGATAAAGAGGCGACGAGGAGGGTTCTGGATGAATCCGGTGTGCCGGTTCCTGAGGGTATGGTTATCGGCGCATCAGATGCGCGTCCGCTGGAGCTGCCGCTGGTGGTGAAGCCGCCTCTGGAGGGGTCGAGCGTGGGCGTTCATCTTGTTATGCGCGAAGAGGAGTGGGCTGCGGCGCTGGCGGATACCTGCAGTTATGGCGGACGGGCATTGGTTGAGA
Organism: uncultured Lentisphaerales bacterium; assembly: GCA_964485765.1. GTDB lineage: Bacteria > Verrucomicrobiota > Kiritimatiellia > RFP12 > CAZAKU01 > CAZAKU01. The sequence continues at coordinate 1,702 of CAZAKU010000064.1, read as the reverse complement.
GGTTTATCCCCGGTCGTGAACTTACTGTGGGTGTGCTGAATGGGCGCTCCCTGCCGGTACTGGAGATCGAGGTCCCGGATGGCTGGTATGACTTCAACTCAAAGTATAACAGCGGCAAGACTCGCTATACGTTTCCCGGAGCGGAGGAGAGCCTGTTGTGCGGGCGCTGTCGCGATCTGGCCGAAAAAGTTTTCAGTGTGATGGGGGCCAGGGGTGCGGCGCGGGTAGATTTTCGTGTAAATCCCGCCGGTGAGGCGTATGTCCTCGAACTTAATGCAGTTCCGGGGCTTACCGCTACCAGTCTGCTTCCCAAGGCGGCAGAGCGCGATGGTTTGATTTTTTCGCAGTTATGTGCAACGCTCGTGGAGCTGGCAGAATTTGATGGAGAAGAGGAATGAAGAATTGGTTTTCCGCGGAGAGAGTTCCGAAGAAGAGTAAGGGCGGACGGTCGGGACGGGCCGGTGCGTCTAAGAAAGAATTGATGGAGCTGCATAAAGCCCGTCGGTTTATTTTGTCGCGTATCCTCCTCCTGTTGATACTGGCCATGATGACCGTAGGTGTTTTTGCACTGGGCGGCCTTCTGCAGGGGCATTTGCTTGATCACTCGCGCTTTAGACTGCGTCACGTGGAGGTGCAGGTCGATGATGACCGCAACAATGCATCGGCACAATGGGTGCGTGACTGTCTGGGAATTAAGCAGGGGACGTCTCTGTTTGATGTAGATATCGAAGAGAAGCGTTCGGATTTTATGGAAGGCGCACCCAGTGTTAAGAGGATGCGCATTACAAGGGTTCTGCCGGATACGCTCCGGGTTGTTGTCATGGAGAGAGTTGCTGTTGCCAGACTGGGGACGGCACTTGTGGTTGACGATGAGGGCTATGTTTTTGCCGGCGGATACGGTGCTTCGAAGCTGCCGCTTATCGAAGGATATCGGGAGAAGCAGATAGCTGAAGGGTCGAGGGTGCAGGGGATAACTCTGGCAGCGGTGCAGGTCGCAGCCTGTTACGATGTTGAGGGTGTCGACATAGAGATTGTTCATGTATATGCCGGCAATGAGGATTATGTTGAGGCGATGACCGGTCAGGGGCAGAATATCAAGCTTGCATGGAATGGAATGGGGACATTTAGTGATGATGCCCGTCGAAACCTCTCCTCCCGGATGAAGCGTGTGTCAGATATATTCCGTTGCAGCCAGGGGCAGAAAATAGAGGTGTTGGATGCGACCATTTCAGATGTAAGGATTGTTGGTTCTTCATGGGAATAGGTTTCTAGTGATACTAAAATGTGAAGTTATTTTTGCGTTAGCCCTAAGAAAAGGAAGGATTTAAGATGCAGCAGGAAGAGGTTATTAAGGTTCTTGAGCAGAGCGGTGCTCTTTTGAGTGGCCATTTTGAGTTGCGATCGGGACTGCACAGCGGCCAGTTTTTTCAGTGTGCCAATGCATTGCGATACCCCGACATTGCCCGGAAACTCTGTAAAGCGGCAACCGAAAAGCTGTGTGAAGAGGTTGCTGACCTGCGACCCGATACAGTGGTGTCTCCCGCATTGGGAGGAATAGTTGTGGGCCACGAAGTGGGGCATGTGTTAGGTACGAAAGCGATCTTTGCCGAGAAACAGAATGATGTTCTGGTTATGAGACGCTTCGCTATCGAACCGGGAGAGCGTGTCGTTGTAGCAGAGGATGTGGTTACGCGCGGCGGCA
>CAZAKU010000063.1:0-19430 GCA_964485765.1 uncultured Lentisphaerales bacterium | reverse complement strand
ACAATAGGCATGCCTGCCTCCAGCATTGCTGCAAGCTGGCGAGAGAAGGGGGGGAGCAGTTTGTGAACAATCTTGCGTGTTCCGCTTACCTTCTGTACGGGTCTTTTATACTGTGACCTGAATTGGTTTGAGTTATTCTGCATGAATAAGAGCTCCCTGTTTATTCTCCGCCAGTGATAGCCAAAGCAGCGTCAATACTAGTTATTCCATCGGCTACTCGCTGCAGTCCAGCGTCTTTTAGCGAAATCATTCCCTGTGTACGTGCGATCTCTCTGATGTTGTCGGTTGATTCCTTGCGCAGTATGGCATCGCGCAATATCTGGTTGATCAGCAGAACCTCCATTATCGCACCGCGCCCCTTGAAGCCGTTTGTGCATCGTGGGCATCCCACAGGGCTATAAATATCCTTGCCCTCGAAAATGTTTGTCGGGATACGGTTCAACTCCAGAATGTCAAGCGGTACAGCTGTTTTCTTTTTGCAGAACGGGCATAGCTTGCGGTAAAGGCGTTGTGCCTGGGTAAGGACAATGCATGATCCCAGCATGAAAGGTTCAATGCCCATATCAGTCAGTCGGGTTATTGCTCCGGCTGCATCATTTGTATGAAGTGTACTTAATACCAGATGCCCAGTGAGCGCGGCTTTAACCGAGATCTCTGCTGTTATTGTGTCACGAATTTCGCCAACCAGCACGATGTCAGGGTCCTGTCGCAGAATGGAGCGCAGGGCACTGGCAAAACTCAGTCCTATGTCATGATGTATCTGTACCTGATTGATCCCTTCCAGTTGGTATTCAACCGGGTCCTCGCAGGTGATGATGTTTACGTCTTCGGTGTTCAGGTCCTGCAGGCAGGAGTATAATGTTGTTGTCTTTCCGCTTCCGGTAGGCCCGGTGACTAGAATAATTCCGTGGGGTTGAGCGATGCCGTAACGTAACGATTTTTCGGATACTTCGTCCAGCCCCAGAGATGCAAGACTGGGTGCAAGGTTACTCTTGTCGAGGATTCGCATAACGACCTTCTCTCCGTGTACGGTAGGGAGCACACTGATGCGCAGGTCAACGGCTTTGTTAAGCGCTTTTATGTTGAATCGACCATCCTGCGGCACACGTCGCTCTGCTATATCGAGGTCGGACAGAATTTTTATTCTTGAAACTATTGCCAGTTGCAGCGCTTTTGGCGGCCCGGGGCGCTCTACAAGAGCTCCGTCAATTCGGTAGCGTATACGGATGCTTTGCTCCATAGGCTCGATATGGATGTCACTGGCTCCGGAGCGGAGGGCCTCCACAAGAATTGCATTTACCATTCTTACCACCGGCGCACCCTCTGCGCTCTCAAGCATTTCATCAATGCTTTGCTGGCTGGTATCACTCTCCTCTATTAACTCGATTTCGCTATCGCCCTGCATCAATGACTGCATATCGACAGTCGGTGCTGCCTCCATGCTGAAACGCTCGATTAAAGCATCAATATCCTGCTCTGAAGCTACCAGAGGTATGAGCTCAAGGCCGGTCGCCGCCGATAAAGCATCCAGGCTTGAAAGGTCGAAAGGGTCTCCCATTGCGACGGTCAGGACCTTCCCGCACTTACCAATCGGAACAATCAGGTGGTCGCGCATTGTCTGCTGTCCAATGAGATCCGATAGTTCAGACGACGGCTTAAAGTGTTTAAGCTGTATTGGTTGCATGCGCAGGTATTCCGCCAGAACCAGGGCCATCCTTTCGGGTGAGAGAATTGAGCTCTCAACCGCGAGCCGCTCGAATCGCTGATTATCGAGCTGCTCACTGGCAAAAAGTTCGTCCAGTGCATCCTGGGTGCCGAAGCCCCGATCAACAATTATCTTTGCCAGTTGGCGGATATAAGGAGCGATATCCATATTTACCTCAATCATTTTATTACGCAAAATGTCAAAACTGCTAATACTATCGCTTATGGATGAGATTAGGGCAAGCGCAAAAATCTCATTTTTGCAATATTATTATTGTTTACAGAAACGGGATAACGTGGCACTCTGTTTGCTGTTAATCGCCAAGGAGAATACTTATGACAGCATCAGAAGCAGACCGTGTCTCGGAGGTTAAGGGGGCTATTGATGCCTTCATGCAGATTCTTGAGGTTATGCCAAACGATTTGGCAGCTCTTGAAGCCCTCTGGCGTGCTTATTCAGATATTGGAGATGTGGGAAATTCTCTTAATTTTCTGGTACGTCTTGCTGGCGAGATTAAGGAGCAGGAAGATTTGACCTCTGCCAGGCGTGTTTTAAATTCGATCAGCGGTGTAGACTATTTCGATCCCCGTATTGAGATGATATCGATCGATCTCAATACACTTATTTCAGATGGCAAAGGTGAAGCTGTTGAGAAAGAGGTGAGTAGAGCACATTTTCATTTGAATATGTCGGAAGAACTGGTTCTGGTGTGGGCGCTTCGTGAGGCCGGGCTGGTAGATGAAAATGTCTACTCCCAGGTCGCGTCCATATTGGGAGGGGAGACTCCGACAGGGCATAATCATGGGTTGACAGCCATGCATATTCTGGATACACACCCTGAGATTAATATGGACTCTGTCCTGGAGTTTCTCTCCAGGGAGTATTCAACGCCTCTGGTAGAGTTATCCTGTTTTGACGTTATGGGTGATCACATTCCTATTTTCCCGCAATCGGTGATTTCGTCACGGCAGGCAGTTCCCTTCGGGCAGTTCGGCAGGGATGATCTACAGGTCGCTATTCTTAATCCCGGTAACAAGGCATTGCGCGACAATGTTGAGGAAATGACGGGGAAACATTGTCATTTCTATCTTTGCAGACCGTCCGAGATGGATAAGGTGGCTGAAGAAATTTTAGATTCTTCTGATGCACAATGATATGGTTGCAGTGCCCTATCGGTTTATGGCGCAGCAGATGGCAGTTCCTGCCACCGTGGCATAGTCGGGTGCTAGTGCCCCGGCCCGGAAGTAAGGGCATGTAGACCGGCCAGATTCTGCGCCAGGAGATGGTCGTTACGTGTTATGTAAGGCATACGCGATTTCAGGTGATTTCACAAGGTCAGATGTGTTAGATTGTCCGCAACTACTTCTTTTCTGAACGTGAAAAAGGACGATCTATCATTGAATAATAGCAGCAGGGAACTCCCTCCTCTCAGGTTTACTCCTTTCGCTTTGCATACACACCGAAGCACTGCTCATGGCTCAATCAAATAGAAATCTGGTTCGGCATTCTTAGCAGAAAGGCTCTGCGAAGGGCCATTTTCAGTTCAATTGATGCATTACGTGAGAGAATTCACGATTTCGTCGAGTACTTCAACAGAACCATGGCCAAGGCTTTCAACTGGACCTACAGAGGGAGAGCTCTGAAAGCATAAAACAGGCAATGGAAAATCTAACAGGCAGTCTGTCGGGAGATACCACTATGCAATAAGTCACATTCGAAGACCAAGCAGCAAATACGCCGCCCTTCGGGTCACCATCTTTCGCCACCTGAGCGCCCCGTGCACATACCCGTCCCCTTCTCCCTCCCTTCCCCATACCTCTAGTATGGGAAGGGAATGCGCCCGGAACACTCAGCTGACGAAATCTGATGAGTCTACATCCCTTACTTCCGGGCCGGGGCACTAGTCTCTGTCTTCAGATTGTGTATCTACAGGTGAGGAGGTGGGGCGTTTCCGCGCAGATCCGGTGTGCCGCGCAATTCAAATTCGATATCGTCTGAAATTATGCCATCAACCCCCTGAGAGTCAAAAAGTTGATTCGGGCGTTGGTAAGCTTACTAACAGGTTCTAACAGCCCTGTTTTCGTTAATTAGAGTACGACATAAACGACATGCAACCGCGATGCCCTTTTCATGAAGGCATCTACGGTCGCAATATCAGACGAATTACTGCATTAGAAAAGGCTATTTTCAGGAAGCGTTAACCGGATCTATGTTTGCCCCCATGTGGCGGTGGAGGCGCTGCACTAATTCACAGCAAAGGGCTTCCAGGAAGTTCGTTCTGCGCATGCTGATTCCGCTGCGGGGAACGAAAGCAATAAGAAGGACGCTTTCACTGCGCGTCACGAAGACAGGCCGTGGCTCAAGGAAAAGGGTGAATGATTGAGGTTCATCCACATCCATAAGGCTGAGGTACTTCTTGATGCTTTTGGTTATTTGCGGCGCAATCGCACCAAAGAACTTCTGATCTCTGTTCTTGGTTGAAGAGGCCATCACATGACCATCTTCATGTCCCAGTATGCAACTTGAAATGCCGCGCATCGCCGCTATGCGATCCGCAATTTCTCTAAGCGGCAACATCTTCTCTTTTGGGTCTCCGAGTATTTCGGAGAAGGCATCTGCCGTCACGCCGCTCGGGGGAAGGTGCATCTTTGTGAGACGGTGAAAGAGCCTTCGGCCTATTCCATGAATCTTACCAAGGTCATAAACAGTTTCATATGGTCGATTCTCGGCAATTGCCGCAGCAATGTGCGGACCTACGGAAGGCAGATCGGTGAGCTGCTTAATTGTCGCAGTGTTAACGTTAGTATCGTGTACAACAACAGGTGGTGCATCGGGGAAAGGTACCGCTGTAATAGGCTGCGGTTCCGGTTGAACCGGAGGAGCCATAGTCTCGAAGTCAGGTTTGGCCTCGGGAGTAACATCTTCAGCAACGGGCACTTTCTGCTCCTCTGCGGCTTCAGCTGTTTCCAGAATCTGATCTGCAGCGAAGAGTTGCTCGGCTTTTTCTTCTTCAATTTCGGGTTCGGGAGCTGCTTCCGGTTCAGGCACTAACTCCGCCTCCGGCTCTACTTCCGGTACTGGCTCCGGTTTGGGCTTCTCGGCTTCTGTCGGTTTTTCCTCTGCAGTTGCCGTTTGGTCGGCATCTTCGGACTCGGGGGATTTCTCCGGAGCAGGAGCGTCCGCTGCAAAAGCATCCTTGCTGAATGGGTTGGGGACGAGGTCGAGTCCGGAATCGCGCTCAGGGGCCTTGTGGTGCTGCTGAAGCATGTCGGGCGACGTGGCCTCTACTACGAGCTGCAGGGGGATGTCAATCTCATCATCCATGTGACCCTGTGCACCCGATGTCATCCAGCTTGTTGGAAGTTTTTCTGTAAGATCACTTAGAGGAAGGGTGACGCGTCCGGTTGTAAGTTTCTCCAGTCCCTCCGGTATTATGAGGTTTATTTCAACGTTACGCTCCTGATTATCATCATCCACACTCATTCTGAAGGAGGAGGGTATCAACTCCAGCAGTTCAGCCTTGGTCAGCGTGAGTTCAATAGCGCCTGGATCAGCTTCCTGCTCTTCCGGTTCATGCTCGGTATCAATAACGCTGTGTATCTGCTCGAAAACTTTGCGGGCTTCTTCAAGCTTCGATTCGGCCTGAGCGCCACTGTCGGCCTCTTCCGTTGCGGCCTTAGGAGGTTCGCTCTCCATCTTAGTGCTGCTCTGCACCGGTACGGGGGATGGGGCTGCTTCTTCCTGTTTCGGGCGACGTGATTTTCTGAACCGATCTAAAAGGGCCATTTCATACTCCTGACTTATGAGTCATTCTCTATTATCGAGCACACTTCAATGTGTCTTATTTGTGTCTCCTGTTTCAAGCAGATCTAGTGCCAGAACGCGAATAACCAGTGTATGGCCCTTATCCGGTCTGTTATCACCTATCAATTGTCATTTTTGACAATGCGCCTTTCGCAATCTTGCCATTCTTGAGATACGGTGGAAGTGGCGAAAACAATAAGAGTGTGGTTTTCACTGCTTTATTATTGCAAGGGGTGCTATTTCCTTTGCAATCTGCTTTGCTGGCTGGTTGGTATGCAAATTGCTGCTATACATCGCCTAATACATGTAATTATGAAATTAAATGAACAGGATATATAGCTGGTGATTGTATGGCATTTGTAAATTTTGGTAAGAAAATAATAAATTTCAAGATCGTTTATTACGGCCCCGCAAAGGGTGGGAAGACGACTAACCTTGAAACGATTCATGCTAAGATCGACCCGAAGATGAAGGGCGATCTGACTGTATTGTCTACGCAGCAGGATCGAACTCTGTTTTTCGATTTCCTACCTCTGGAATCTTCGATTATCACCGGTTTTACATCTAAGTTTCAGCTCTACACTGTTCCGGGACAGGTGATTTATAACCAGACTCGTAAACTTGTTCTGCAGGGAGTTGATGGTGTCGTATTTGTGTCTGATTCTGACTGGAGTAAGATGTCACCAAATGTTGAGAGCTTTGAAAACCTTGAAAACAACCTGAATGACCAGAGTATGACTCTCGACTCTCTTCCTTTTATTATTCAGTTTAATAAACGTGACATTCCTGGATGTGCGCCGACGCATTATATGGATTTCCTGCTTAATCGCCGCAGAACGCGTGTTCCCACAACTGATTCTGTAGCGACAACTGGGGATGGTGTATTTGAGTCCCTGAATCTTATTTCACGGATGACTCTGGCAAGCTTTGCTCGTAAGCATAAATTGCGTACGGGGAGTAAGATGGAGAAAGCTTCGGTTGCCGTATAATTATGTTTGTTTTGGGTGTAGCTTCGTTATTAACAGACTTTAAGCATATGATGCTTTCAGTGAATTAGAGGTGGTAAAATAGATGTTCAAAGGTCTGACAGAGGGACAGTGTCGTGCGATTGATCAACTGTTGCTGGAATTACTTGTACGTTCCGAATCGGAAGGGGTCTTTCTTTGCAATCGCGGCGGGTATATTCTTGCGGAATCTCTAGTTGAGGAATACGAGCAGAACGACAATATAGCAGCTCTTTCGGCGGGGTCATTTTTTGCCACCCGTGAAATTGCGCGTATGGTCGGCGAACCTGAGTTTCGCAGTGTTCTGCATCAGGGAGAATGCAAGGGAATTTATATGCAGAGCTCACACTCTGACATGCTGATTGTGATAGTCTTTGGTATGGAGACAAATCCGGGGCTGGTTAAGTTCTGTGCTGAGGAGATGATTCTACAGCTGGATAAGTGTTTTGCGTCTATGGCAGAGGATGTTGAGGGTAAGGCGGAGATGGATGCATTTGAGTTTGAGATAAATGCTGATGCAGATATGTTCTCCCCTGTATGATCCCATTATTGTCAGCGGTTTTCGTCAATTTCCTGCGCGGCTTCCATCAATAAGGTCATAGTTGCCTTTGCTATCGTTTCATCGCGTTTTGGGGATGCATCCGGGTCGAATTTAAATGAATGTCCGCTCTCCTTTATGGCGCTGATAACGCAATCTTCTCCCTCGTTGCCAAGGTGCGATGCAAAGATGATTGCCCCGCTGGCAAATCCAATATTGGAAATGGTGCTTCCCTCTTCATTTACGATTGTTAGCATTCCCGATTTTTCTGTTGTGTGGATAACTTGAATGACATCAGTTAGGGAGAGCAGGGAGAGTCGCCCACCAAAATTATCACTGACTCTTGCCGAGTCGATCTGTGCTTTTGCCTCGGCGCGCAATGTCTCTTCTGCCTGTCGCAGTTTTGATATATCAACAAAGGAGTATACTATACCAACCTGATCTCCGTCGGCATTGCGGTTTGGTGCCGCCATGGCATGTACGCGCACTGGTTGGGAGTCCTTCTTCAGTTTTCCAATAAGTTCGCCTGTCCAATTGTTACCTGCTCTGGGAGCAAGAAACATCTGCTCAGTCTCGGGGCTTTGCTGCCAGAAATTTCTGATATGACGACCAATCATGTTGCTCTCTGCGACTCCGGAAAGTCTTGAAAATGCCGGGTTTGCGTGGGTTATTGCGCCATCGATATTTGTTATCGCAATGCTGTTGGTTGAGTTCTGCAAGGCGTTGTGTTCCGTTCGCAGCTGCTCCTCCATTGCTTTGCGTATCGTTATGTTACGAATCGAAAATACCAGGGCATCTCTCTCGGCCGTTGTGACCCTTCCTATCGCTATTTCCGCCGGAAAACTTGTGCCGTCTACCCGCAGGCAGTAACCGTGAACAACGGTGAAACGCCCCGAATTCAGGTCCCGCCGGATAGTTTCAAGCATCTTAATGGTAAATCCTGAAACGATCTGCATAATTGTACGGTGGAGTAATTCACTCTCATTGCATTGCAGGAACTTTTCTGCCCGAACGTTACTGTCGACAATTTTGCCGGTCTCATTTACAAGCAGAACTGCATCATACAGACCTCGCAGTAGCGCCCTGTAGGGCGTCCGTGATTCCTCTTTCTGACGTTCTATAGTGTTTACCTGATCTGGCATTGTGTTTTTTCGCTGCTTTGTGTGTCGCTACGGTACAGTTTAAAATGACGAATAACTGCGCAAACACTATCTTTAATGCCCTGGCTTGTAAAGCCATACTGGTTTTTGTCACCCAATATAGGTGAAATGAGGCCTTAGGGGGACGTTGATATGTCGATACAACACGTTTTGTGATGCAGTTCTACGGGATTATGGGATGAGAGCGACGCCGATCAGTTTTCCATACGGATTTTTTTCCGCTCTCCCCGGAATTCGAGCTCAATTGCATTTGGCATAACCTTTATCAGTTTTGCACCATCAATCGTCTCTCCCACCTCGTAAACAGATCCGTTCAGTACCACTATGGGACTGTTTCCGGCGTTTGCAATGGCGGTAAGCTTTATTGATGGCCATTGATCTTTATCTTCTGCATCTGGCGGGTTTTCTGTGGTTGCAGCAGCAGCGCTGCTGTTCGTTGCTCCTTGTGACGTGGATGCATCCTGTTCCGAAGCTGGGCTGCTCCCCACTGCAGGAGCCACAAAATGTGATGAATCTGCCTCCTCTCTGCCGGCAACAGACGGAGTCACGCTGTCGGGCGGTACTGCGACAGGTTCGCCGTTTTCAGGTGCAGCCGGTCCTACAGTATCTGGATGTGTGGTGGGGGATTTAATATTACGGTTAGTTGGCGTGGGGATTGGCTCTGGCGGCGTTCCTATAACACTCGAATCCTCTGTGATTACCGGCCCCTGTTGCTGCCGTAGGGTCATAAGTAGGTATATGCTGATGGCAATACTGCCGGCAACAAATACGCATATGATTACTAACAGCACGTGGGTCGTTTTGCTTTTCGACCCCTCCTCCGGAATATGTTGTGCGGGAGGGGGCTGTCCGTGCGGCTCTTTGCTGCTGTTCTGCCGCTTCAGTGCTTCCTGTATAATGCTCATTGTGCTCCCTCCAGCTCACGAGCCGCAAGTTTAATGCAGCGTGCGTCTATGGTTGATTTTTCGTTTACATAGCCTGCGAGCAGTGCATTGTCACAAACAGCATTAATTAGTCGCGGACATCCCTTTGCGTAGCGATGTATGGCCTTGATGGCAGAGTAATCAAAACTCAGGCTGTGGCCGTTGCCAGCCAGAGAAAGTCTGTGCGCAACATACTCCGATGTTTCGTTACGGGAGAGTGGGGGGAGGTGGTACCGAACCGTTATTCTCTGACGAAGCTGCCTCAGCTCACGGGTGGATAGGCGTTCTCGTAACTCCGGCTGGCCGCAGAGAACCATCTGTATAAGTTTGTGCTGGTCCGTTTCCAGATTGGATAAGAGCCTTATCTGCTCCATCATCTGAATGCTCAGGTCTTGCGCTTCATCAATCAGAACGGCGACGATGTTTCCCCTGAGGTTTTGTTCAAGTAGAAAGCGGTTAAGTGATTCGATGCAGTTAAGTTCATCATTTCCCGGGTCGCGCATTCCCAGATCGCGCAGGATAGAACGCAGTATCTGAACATGACTCAGCGAAGGATTTAGCACCAGAGCCGTGATAACATTATCCCCAAGGCCGTTGAGAACGGCTCTGCAAAGAGTGGTCTTTCCTGAACCAACCTCTCCTGTCAGCTCAATAAACCCCTTGCGCTGGGTTATCCCGTAAACAAGGTGGTCGTACGCTTCGCGATGATGACGCGTAAAATAGAGGAATCTCGGATCAGGTGTAATACTGAAAGGGTTCTCTTTAAGGTTGTAGTAATCTAAATACATATATAATTGCTAATGTCCAAATTAACCTGACAGCCTTTACGGAGCAATCGGCATGCCACTATGATGGTATGTATCGCTAATATGTTCAATAAGAGTTTTGTGCAGGTAGGGTGAGGAGAGGGAAAGATGGATCTGGCAGTTTTTTGTCTGAATTCATGCCAGAGATACTTCGCCCTGTCTCTAGTTCTTTACATGTTTCTATAAAGCGGTTAGCAAAAGATGCGATGTCGGGCCAGCGCTGTTTGCGGTCGTGTGCTAAAGCAGTCTCCAGAACCTGACGAAGTGGGGTGGGAATCCCCAACAATGGCTCTGGCTTGACTCCAATAAGATCTTCGGAATGGATGTTGTTTGGGAAAGGGAGCTTCCCTGATAAAAGCTCGTAAGCAATCATTCCCAGAGCATAGACGTCTGTCTGTTCGTCTGACTCCTCTCCGTTTTGCCGCTCCGGGCTCATGTAGGCTGGTGTTCCCGTGATTCTTTTTTCTCTATTCAGTTTGCCGCTGGTTAGTCTGGCTATTCCGAAATCGATGATTTTGAGTACTCCACTGGTAGACAGGATAATGTTGCCCGGCTTGAGGTCGTTGTGAAATACACCTTTTCGATGTGCATATGCAATAGCGTCTCCGCATACACGTATGATTTGAGATACGGTTTCATATGCCAGCGCTCCGGATCTCTGGCACAAATCGTGTAGAGTCTCTCCCGGTATGTATTCCATGATAAGGCAGTAATGCCCATTGATACGCGAAAGATTGTAAAGGCTGACAATATGCCGATGATTTAGGTGCATAGCAACTCTGGCCTCATTTCTGAGCGTACTGAATGCACTTTTGTCATGCGAAATAGTTATTGGCAGCATCTTTATCGCTACAGGCATGTTCAGCAGAAGGTCGCGTGCCCGGTAGACCTTTGACTCTCCGCCTTCAGCAATCAGTGCCTGTAACTCATATCGTGACTCTTTCTCATGCTGATAATCAGAGAGGCGGCGGTTCTGTTTTGGGTTATGGAATTTACTGTCCTCAAAAATAAGTGAAACCCTATCCTTGAGTGTCTCCCGTCCAACGGGTGCCTGTATGTAATCGTGAGCAAGTCCGGCATCTATCAGCATATCGGCTCTATTCTCATGCGATATGGGGCCGATCAGTATTACCTTTACCCCCGGGGTTGTGCTTATCATCTCACGCAGGAAAAGGCCGATTTCGACGTCTGAGATGTTCAGATTGCATATCAGTAAATGAATAGGGAAGCGTTGCAATGCCTTTTCTGCTTTATCAACTGTCCCGACCGGGATGGTTATATGAGGCAGCGACTCAAGCAGACTGCACATTTCATGTGAGCTGTTGCTGTCATAAATCAGGATGTTTGCACTGTTTTGCATAGTAATCAGATCGATAAATTAGCAGTTTACCACTCAAAGCCCGTTTTCGGTGAATATAGCAAAAATGGCGTACGTATGTCCAGTGAGTAGCATTTTCTGAGTTTGCGCTTCCCACAATGGCGCCCCACCTTTGATACACTATTCCTGGGACAGCACACTAGTTTCTGTATTTTGCAGGTAATGCAGTTAAATCTCTGTTTGGTTTGCTCAATAATGTTCTTTACCACCCGGTTATGCCGAAAATAGAGCGAGAGCTCGGTTAATTTGCAAGATGATCATGTGGTGATATGTAACAATATGCCCGATGGAAGGATTTATTTTCGATATTAAGCGTTTTGCGCTTCATGATGGACCCGGAATACGTACAACTGTATTTTTCAAGGGATGTCCTTTGCGTTGTGCCTGGTGTCATAATCCTGAGAGCCAACGGTTCTTCTCTCTCTTTGTCCCATACGTCCCATATGTCGCATACGTCCCATTCTCCCTCCCTCCTTACCTCAATCGACCTCAATAGAACATTGATTGAACCCTGTCGTACATGTTACCGTCGGCTTTAATGACAACAGGTTTCAGGAGGCGATGCAATGGGTGAATTTCGAGGCGCTTATCAGGTTCGTTTTGCGGGTGCATTTGTGATGCGGCGAAAACTGTTCTTACAGCACAGTGTACCTCTGTTTGAATTTCAGATGGATTCGGATGACCCTCTGACCTTCTGCATTGAGAATGGTTCCTGTATCCGCCCGAACCGAACCTTTTCAAGGTACGATTTCGGGTCGGTTCCGCTACTGATGCAGGGATTGGTCTCGCCGCTGTGTAGTCCCAGAGGGTTTGCCTGTCACGATTCCTTTTACGAATTTCATTGCTGCTGGAGTGCTCCGGGGGTGCCCGAGAAGCTGAGTCGCAAGCGGGCCGATCGGTTGCTGTACGAGATGATGCTGGCCGATCATTGCAGGCCATGGACGGCTCTTACGGCCTGGGTTGCTGTTCGTGCCCTGGGCGCGAGCGCCTGGGGGGCTGGCGCTCTGCATAGTAATGAAGGACGGCTTGAGCGGGTGCAGTCGATGTTTTGAGTATTGTCGTGACATGGTTGGGGCGCAGCGATATTGCGAGTTGTGTGCGAGTCGGTGGGTTACGGATTCTAACTTCGCTTTCTACGCCGTGACCAGTGTGTTTGGGACGCGCCTTCAGCGCGGAAATATATGTTACGAACGAATGAGAAACAATACCCCTCGGTAAGCTTCTTCATTGTCTCCTCCGGCAAAATAAGTGACTATTTGATTTCCGGATATCATGACAGAGTTTGTTCTCACGTCAACAAGGTTTCTGTTTGGGTGCGGGTCTATCGAAAGATATGCCGACAATCGACTTGAGGGATCTGTATTCGCTTGCCCGGGATGGCATTATAGGGCACTGTTTACGGCGAGGAACGGAGGGGCTCTGTTCAGCCAAAAAGAGGTGTTTGGATGTTGCAGAAATTGAATCGTTCATATGTTGAAGCGCATCGCGAGACATTGTCGGCGCATATGCAGATGGGGTCGTGTGATGGGTTGCCGGAACGTATTTTGCAGTTCGGTGAGGGAAATTTTCTGCGGGCGTTTGTAGACTGGATGCTGGATGGTCTGAACGCGGGCGGTGATTTTGACGCCGGTATCGTTGTGGTACAGCCTATTGCACAGGGCCGTATTGATGCTTTGAATGCACAGGATGGCTACTACACGGTGTTGACCCGGGGGATGGTGAATGGCGAGGCCGTGGTGGAACGCCGTCTGGTTACATCGGTCTCCCGCGCGATTGATCCGTACGTGGACTTTGAGGCCTACAGCGCCTGTGCCGCGAACCGTGATCTGCGTTTTGTGGTTTCGAATACGACGGAGGCGGGCATCATTTACAGCGTAGAGTCCCTTTACACGGATCGCGTTCAGGATTCATTTCCCGCTAAAGTCTGTGCTTTTCTGTATGCACGCTTCTGCACTTTGCATGCCGATCCCGATGCCGGGTTGGTGTTTCTGCCATGCGAGCTGATTAATTATAACGGCTCCAGGCTGAAGGAATATGTGTTGAGGCATGCCGAAGCGTGGCAGCTGGGTGATGCGTTTTGTTGCTGGGTGGAGGAGGCCAATACCTTCTGCAACACATTGGTAGACCGGATTGTACCCGGCTTCCCTGCGGATGAAGCGGCTGGAATATGGGAGCAGTTGGGTTATCACGACGACATGCTGGTCGTCGGCGAGCATTTTCACCTGTGGGTAATTGAGGGACCGGATTGGATTGAGGAGGAGCTGCCGTTGGCCAGGGCGGGTTACAATGTCATTGTAACCGATGATCTGCAGCGGTACCGGACCCGCAAGGTGCTGGTATTGAACGGGGCTCACACATCGAGCGTGCTGGCGGCCTATCATTGCGGACTGAATACCGTGGGCGAAATGATGCATGACCCACTGATGAGCGCGTTTCTGAAGCAGGCCGTTTGTGGCGAGGTGCTTCCTGGTCTGGATATGGCAGATGAAGAGAAGCAGAGCTTTGCCGATGCCGTAATGGAGCGTTTTCGCAATCCCTTTGTACAGCATGAACTCCTCTCGATCAGCCTGAACTCGGTTTCGAAATGGCCGGTGAGAGTGCTTCCCAGCGTAAAGGCGTATTACGAAAGAATGAACGCGCTGCCGCGGGGGCTATGCTTTTCTTTGGCCGCACTGCTGTATTTCTATACCTGCAGGACTACAGGTGATGGTAGTTTTTCGGGCAGTAGGGGCGATGAGGAGTATGCAGTACGTGATGACCCCGATACATTGCAACTGTTTGCCAATTTGTGCTCTCTCCCTCCGTTGGAGTATGCCGAGAGAGCTCTTTCTGAAAGCTCTATTCTGGGAGATATGCAAGTCCCGGTTCCCGGGCTGATGGAGTCTGTAGCGTGTGATCTTTCTGATATAAAGGCGCTGGGGATGCGTGGCGCTGTCGAAAAGTGTTTAAAAGGGGTCAAATGTGGCGACTAACTGTTTAAAGGTTAACCCAGAGGATAACGTTGTAGTGGCTCTTATAGAGCTCTCTGCGGGTGTTGCTCTGGATGGTGTTGATGTTGTTTTGCTGGACGCTGTGCCTGCGGGACACAAGGTCGCTGTCACCTCTCTGAGATCGGGTGATGCCGTTGTTAAGTACGGCAGCCCTATAGGCGTGGCAACGTGTGATATTGCCGCGGGAGAGTGGGTGCATTCCCATAACGTGCGTAGTAATCTCTCCGGAGAGCAGCAGTATACATATAATCCGAGAATTACCTGGAAGACGCAGGATCCGGCAAGTGTGCCGAAGTTCGAGGGTTATGTTCGTCCCGATGGGCAGGTGGGTATCCGAAACGATATATGGATCATTCCGACGGTAGGGTGTGTGAACGGCACGGCTGATATGCTCACGCGACTGGGGGGACTTAATTCAGGTGTACCGGATGACGGCAGGTTGATCGCCCTAAAGCACCCATTAGGATGTTCTCAACTTGGCGACGATCATGACAATACGCGCAGGATACTGGCGGATATGGTGCATCATCCTAACGCGGGAGCTGTTCTGGTGCTGGGGCTCGGATGTGAAAATAACACGATGCAGTCATTCAGGGAGCTGATTGGCGATGTGGATGAGCGACGGGTGAAGTTTCTCGTGTGCCAGAACGTTTCCGATGAGGTCGAAGCAGGCAGAGCCTTGCTGGATGAGCTGATTAAGTATGCTGCGGAGTCGGAACGGGAGAGTGTACCTATGTCCGAATTGAGGATTGGCCTTAAGTGTGGTGGTTCCGACGCTTTCTCCGGGCTCACCGCCAATCCGCTGATAGGCTCGCTCTGTGATTGGCTGGTTGCTTCAGGCGGCAGCGCGGTTCTAACCGAGGTGCCAGAGATGTTTGGCGCCGAAACCATTCTGTTTGAACGTTGTGTTAATGAGCAGGTGTTCGGTAAGGCTGTAGATATGGTTAACGGGTTCAAACGCTATTTTCTGCAGCACGGTGAACCTGTTGGCGAAAATCCATCTCCCGGCAACCGCAGAGGGGGGATCACTACCCTCGAAGAGAAATCGCTGGGATGTGTTCAGAAAGCTGGCTGCAGCCCTGTTGAAGATGTGCTGCTTTATGGCGATACGATCAGCTGTCGGGGCGTCAGCCTGCTTGAAGGCCCCGGAAATGATATCGTCGCAGTTACGGCGCTTGCGGCCGCGGGGTGCCATATGATATTATTCTCAACCGGTTGTGGTACTCCTCTTGGTGGGCCTGTGCCTGTTGTCAAAATATCATCCACATCGGCGTTATTCGAGCGTAAGCCACATTGGATCGATTTTGATGCAGGTACAATCATTGATGGAGAACCGATGGATGAGTTGACTTTGGCTTTGGCTGACCACCTGCTGGGTGTTGCATCAGGTGCCGTACCCGTGCTTAGTGAGCTTAACAATTTTCACGACCTGGCTATATGGAAGTCGGGCATTACATTATAACTGGAATAACAGAGGAACTATACTATGAAGAATTGTTTGTCATTGGTTGGCGTTGTTGGCCTGGCTTTTGCCGTGAGCATCCTGGGTGTCTCATGTAATGTGGGCGCAGAGGTGCAAACGGAGCCTGAGAAAATACCAACTCCGGAGGCCTCGGAAGTTGCCGAACCAGTGGCTGAGGTCACTGAACCTGCAGCAGAGCTCCCGGAAACAGCCGCTGTAGAAGCACCGGCTCCGGAGTGGCTGTCGGAATCCTTCGGCGCAGAGTTAATTAATGCCAAGGGAGAAAAGGTTGAGTTGGCTTCTCTTAAGGGGAAGGTTGTGGGTGTGTATTTTTCCGCTCACTGGTGTCCTCCCTGCAGGCAGTTCACTCCGCGTCTGGTGACGGCTTACAATGAGATGAAGGCAGCCGGTAAGCCTTTCGAGATTGTTTTCGCAAGCTCAGATCGTGATGAGAAAGCCATGTTTAACTACATGAAGGAGACTTCGATGGAATGGACGGCTATCCCACATGGCGATGCTCATAAAGAGACTCTGTCAAAGCGTTTCTCGGTAAAAGGGATTCCCACCTTTGTTATTCTCGATGAAACCGGTGCCTTGATTACTAAGAATGGCCGTGGTGCGATAATGTCCAAGGGTGCCGACGCGTTTGATGATTGGAAGAAGTGATAAAACCCGGCATTTGTTGACGATTATAGAGGAGCCCGGCGCGATGCGCCGGGCTCTTTTTTGTTTCTATTCGGTTTCACTAGCGTCCCATAGGGAGAAGGGGACTCACCACGGAGACTCGGAGGCTCGGAGGAGAGTCGTGCGAATCCTCCGGCGTGGGATACCCGTATTCGCCATAGGATTCGCACGACATTGCCAGTCGGAAAGGAGAGGGAGTGGAGGAGAGCGCACCCCGTCCACCCTCCCATCCCGCCTCTCTTCTCCATAGGACAACGTCGCGAGAATCGAGGTGTGCCGTATTCGGCGCGCCCGATTCTCGCGACCTCCCTGTCTTGCGTAGCCGTGTCGAAACGGGTTCCTGTTCCCTGCTCCTCCGTGCCTCCGTGCGCTCCAGCGAAGCGGGTGGTTGATTCCTTTCCTGAGGGGAAGGGAATTCTCAAATGCCGTTCCGGGTGCGGCATGCCGAAAACGTTGGTAAAGTTGAGCGTTTATGGAGCAATATCATGGTTTGTGGTATGGTAGTGATTCGGTTTCAATTACTTTGATCGGTACTATGACTTTTCCCTCTGTTGTGGTGATCACGATCTCGGTGCCTTTAAGCTTTGCCGGGTCCTTGATGGGTCCCAGTTTTATTGCCTGTCCGTTATTCATCGGCAGCAATGCGTAATTGATTCCCGGGGGAGGGGTCACATTG
Source organism: uncultured Lentisphaerales bacterium (assembly GCA_964485765.1). Lineage (GTDB taxonomy): Bacteria > Verrucomicrobiota > Kiritimatiellia > RFP12 > CAZAKU01 > CAZAKU01. The sequence goes on along the minus strand of CAZAKU010000063.1, from coordinate 2,300 downwards.
CTGATCTTAAATTCGTCGCCCCCGGTGCTTCTAACTGCAATGAAGCTGAATGTGCCCTTTTGATTAGCTTTTGAGGGGAGCCGCAGCAGCCCCGGGATTGCATGTATCTTTTGAGATGTGGGAGAATCCCCGGAGGGTCTGATCATCTCCTGCAGTGATCTGTGTTTCTTACTGGATGCTTCTCCCGCCACTCTTTCGGTTATCGTCGGAGAGGGTAGGGCAATCCCTCTTGTCTCCAGCCTTACAATGGGGGTTTCGCTGCTGTCGGTGTATACGAAGATGGATTTGAACTGTTTTCCCGAGCGACCGCGCAGTGAAAGGGTTGCTTTGATCTCTGCAGTTTCGGTTGGTTTCAGCGATTCTTTGTCTGTTTTTGCTGACAGACAGCCGCATCCACTTAACACGCGGTTAATTTTGACTGTTTCTTGGCCGTCATTTTTGATCGTAAATGTATGGTTGAGTATGCTTCCGGATGGGACCTGACCATAGGTGAATATACTGTCAGCGCATGTTATTTTGGCAATTGCTGGAGGCATGGCCAGGAGTAGTGAGGCAAAGGCGGCAATGGCGGATCTCTTCATGTGGGAATAAATAAGCATGTTAGCTTGTCCATAACAACCATTTTTTTAGTTTTTGTTGTACTTTCGGGGTTGATTGGGGCAAATCATTTCGTTTGTAGAGTTGTCTCGCGCAATGTTTGAGGCATCACCATGATCAGTGCGCTGAGGAACTCTCTGCATGCGCGCTGGCCGCTCTTTCGAGGTCCTGTGCGAGTCGTTCGGTTGCAGCCGGGCTGATTTTTGCCATTACGGAGATCATAACCCAGGCAATCAGGCAGGTCACTGTGCCCACGATGGCTCCTATTTTGAGCCATTCAAAGAATGCGATCTGGGAGCGGTAACGTTTGTCAAGCATGCCGAGGGCGACGATGTTGGCGGTCGAGCCTATAGCGGTGATGTTGCCACCGAAGCAGGCTCCGAAGAGGAGTGCCCACCAGAGTTGCGGTTCATTGATTGCCTTGATCACCGGGATGAACGCGGCAACAAAGACAATGTTATCAACAAACGCAGAACCTATTGCAGTAATGAAAAGAATTACAGGGGTCAGCAGTGCCGGGTTTTCGCTGAAAGTTTCCTGGAATTTAGTTGCCATATTCTGCGTGACGCCGGTATGTTCCAGTGCGCCGGCGACAGCAAATAGCATCATGAAGAATAGGAGTGTCCACCATTCTACCTCACTTTCGATATAATGCTGGGCCCGTTTGCTGCGGTAAATCATTAGCACACCTGCAATAGCAAGGGGGGCGATCAGCAGCATGGTGTTGGGTTGTACACCCAGCGCTTTCTCGATGCTGTGATGCAACGCTATAAGGGTGATTGATCCGATGAGGATGACTAATCCACGGCGGAACGGTATGCGTACCAGCGGGCCAAGTCCTAACTGCTCTTTACGGCGTGCTTCAAGTCGCTCGGAGAGGAGTTTAATATCCTTGCGGAAATAGAGCATTATGATTCCGAGTGCAGCTGCGAGGCCGACAAGCATGACAGGGGTGGCCCAGCGCAGGAAGTTATGGAAGCCCAGTCCGGACTGAGTTCCAATAAGGATACCTACCGGATTGCCCAGCATTGTTCCGCTGGAGCCTATATTGGTAGCCATAATGGAGATAAGGACAAACGGGGTAGGTTTCAGTTTCAGTGTGTCGCAAACCTGAAAAACGAGCGCCAGCATGAAGACAATCGAGGTCACTTCATCTACAACGGATGCCATTAGCCCCGACATAATCACTAGAATAAGTGTAAAACGGGGGCCGTTAATACGCTTCATGTTGATCACAAGCTGAATAAGCCAGGTGAAAAGCCCCAGATCCTTTAATACGCCGACCAGAGTCATCATTCCAACCAGGAATAAGATTATCTCAAGGTTGGCAGAGCGGATCATGTCATCGAGAGTGAAGACGTTGGCTCCGAGTAATACGGAAATTCCTATAAAAGCGATTGCCAGCCGGAAGTGCCAAAAGAAAAGAGTAGCCGAAATTATCATTATAAAGATGCCAACGGCCAGAATAGCGTTGCTGTTGATGGCATCTGATCCGGCCACATTTGCCAGACCGGAGAGTTTAGTGAGCCAGGCACACAGGCCGCTAACGGACAGCATGATGATAAGTCGGATAATTGTCTGGCGCATCGATAACTGCGCATTTTCATTATGCATCGCTATTACTCTCTGAAAATTTTATTTAGAAAATGCTGCAGGGTGATAACTCCGACGAGCTTGCTGCCGTGAACTACGTAGCACTGTCC
>CAZAKU010000062.1:0-6099 GCA_964485765.1 uncultured Lentisphaerales bacterium | reverse complement strand
CTACCCAGCATAGGCCTGGCCAAACAGTTCGAAGAGATAGTACTGGATAACGGCGAGCCACCACTGCGCCTGCCCCGCGACTCGGCCGCTCTGCGTGTGCTGCAGCGCCTGCGCGATGAGGCACACCGCTTTGCCATAGGCTACAACCGTAAACTGCGCCGCAAAAAGATCCACGAATCGATCCTGGACGAAATCCCGGGGATAGGAAAAGAGCGTAAAATGAGGATCCTCAAACACTTCGGATCAGCCACCCGCCTCCGCAAGGCATCCATTGAGCAGATCACAGAAATCCCGGGGATAGGCATATCAATGGCACGCACCATACGTCAGGCCCTCGATGGAGAGCTTTAACAGGCACACTAGGCGTTATATCCCTCCCAGAAAATCTCACCCCACTTGCTCTTAACATCGCCCCACGACTCGCTGTACTCCTTCAGCAATTCGCGCAGGCTGCCGACAAGCTCCTGCTGCTCCGGGAGATCCGCAAGACTGTTATGTGATGCTGGTGATCACTCTTCAGAGAAAAACTTTATTGAGAGTGGGTATCGCCATACTTCCCCATTATTTGCCTTAACCCCGCCAATAATGGGAAAGATGATCGAAACAACTGCCAGCGCGACGATTAAGGGAAATCCTACTACGACAAAGCACAGCGCGAAGAACACAACACACAAAATGGCTTTAGTGATCAACCAATTGGCTACAATTCGTCCGTGGCGATCGATTATCTCTGATTCATCCTTCTTTATCTGCCACAAAACTATTGGCACAACCAGGCCTGCAAGAGGCACAAGGTAACTACACAGTTGAGATAGATGAATAAACATCCCCCACATCTTTGTATCTGAAGCGAAACCATCTACTGCCTGCCTGAATTTTTGCCCTGTTGGCTCAGCCTTTGCCATAATAGAATCTTTCAACTTCTCGTATTCTTCATCTGAGATGGTTCCGCTTTCCCTGAGATTATTGAGTTTCTCCAGCTCTTCCACAACACTCATAACAGGACTCCTTCGAAGTTATAACCGAATAGCTCTATATCCCGTGCCCAATGCAATGCAACCTTCTCACGGGTTGCATCGTCGTAATAACTGCGGTAATCGGCATGCCTGCGTGCAGTTCTGGCAACACCAAGCGTTTCAGCATCGATGCCTATGCGCTCACACAACAGTTCGTAATCATCCTTTAACTTTTCAAAGCGACCCACAAAATCAACTATGAGCTCCCCTTTGGAATCGCAGACGAACCGATGTAATGAGCGCTTATTACGTCGAATTTCCCAGTCGATATATTCCGAGAATGCAGACATAGCGATAACCGGCTTGCGGTGACGGTGCGATTTCGACTGCAGCAGCATATTATAAATAGAGACAAGCCAACTGTAGGGATTACGAACGAATGCAGCCGTAAAAAAGGAATCATACATCCCCTTCGGCAATCTGGCACGTACCTCACATGCGGTCATATGTCCGGGGAAGTTCATTTTCGCAGGATCACGCTGAAGGTTATAGCGACTCATAAACCGGCTTAAACGATTACGTGGCGGAGTTGTAGCATAAGGTCGCAATACCTGAGTGATGCTGCTGCCGGCAGCACGGTTTACATGCAGAAAAATAAACTCTTTTGATAATGAAAGTAAAATAGCCCACCTCTTTCCCAGATCAATCCCCGTCGTTTCCACCGGCCGTTGGCCTCTCCTTCGGGACAAACGTTACACGTTTGCCCAGAACGATACAGTTGAACAGCAATCGTCCAGCCTGATCCCGCGTCATGTAAGCATTGCTTCCGGAGACTTCGTCGAGAGACACGACAACCTGCTCATCCATATCATACAGGTCTACATACAAATCTTCATTATCCCAAACCGCCGGGTTTACGAGATCAATATCCGAGGCGAAACGAATAAGAGTCCGCCCAGTTTCCCAGTATAACCAGACCTCATTTGCCACCGGAGATATTCCCCCCAAGTGAACCACCTGCAGCGAATCTCGGACGCTTTCAGGAAGCTCGCTTACCTCCTTAAACAGTTTAGCGGCAACGGCTGTACGTATACGATCCAGAAGCTCCTTTTCCGGAAATTTGATCTCACTGCGCGTCTTGAAAAGATATTCACGCATAGCCTGGCATTGTATTCGTATTACCACGTAGTCCGCTTTCTCCGGCAAATTGTCTACCTTCGAAACATTAGTGATTTTAAACAGATCGTTCTTAACATCCATATCGAGTTCTTCGATACGGTAGTCAGATTTTTTTATCTGAACACAAAAGTTAACGCAGGGCAAAATGATTTCACTGAAAAGACTTTTATCACCTTCATCCAGTTCAGGATTAAGATCACGCACCCAGAACTCCACCACAGTCTCATCAGAAATAAGATTAGCATCGGCTTCATCCATGTACCAGCGGTACAGATGGCGTGCCATCTCATACAGATATTCTTTCTGCTGCAGCTCAGCATTAGCCTTCACTGCAGTTTTTTTCGGCTCATTCACCGCAGAGAAGAGACTCGTTGTGCCCGCACCTAAGACCAGTATAACGGCCAATAACCCAGTATATTTCATCATTTTATTTCCCTCAAAGTAAAGAAACGATTGCCACCGAGAGACCCCATATTCTGATTAGGGATTCTCACAAAATTACCGCCGGGGTCGTATATATCTCTGTCGGTCATCCAGGAGTATGCACGCCCGGTAACACGAACCTTGCCCGCCCATTGTAAATCTGCGAATCTGTCGGCACCTGCGACCCTGCCCTTACAAGAAGAATTTGCCAACATCTCAGCGTACGCAAAAAGACGGGCAAACCTACCCGGCTTACCTGTATTAGCTATACGCAGCAGATTATCTATTCTTTCATGGACGCGCGATACTGCCATACAAGCGCCGGACGAATCACGGTAAAAACCGTCACACTGCCCTTTTTCACCGCCAACCGTTATAATATCCAGTATGTCATCCGTTGTCACTGCCGCAATCTGAGACTGTCTATACCCTGGAGGAATATACTCAATCCGGGAATGCAGAACCCACAGGATTGCCAGCATGGTGGCCTTTGTATCCGCCTCACTCTTATAGCCGCGCTCTCCAGGAAAAGGAGCTTCGTTTATCAACAGTCTTGCTATATATCCAGATTTTGTAGTCGAGGAGGTAAGCGAAACTGTGGCATGAGCGTTCATGGCAACGCCACAGCACAACATGAAAAGACACAGTGCTGAGCGGAACATGAAGGCACAACGAGAAAAACTGTAGTTATTACATATGTCCATATTTTTCCTTTTTTATATACCTATCTTTTTCGTGGAGAACTGAACAACATATCGATACCGACACGCACTGAAGGAACCGTGTTCCAACCATCATAATTATCATCGTCAACATCATCTTCATACCTAAAATTGACCTCTGGGGCTACCTCAAGATAGACCCAATCACTGTAAAGCGGCATCCTGTAAGGCAAAGTCACACGGACCCGGTCCAGGTCATTCTCTGCCTCGAGGGTGCCATATACGCTCACACGAAGCCCTATACCATGTGCACCATCGTAACGTTTGACAGATTTGCCACGACGCCACTCTTCCACCAATTTAAGGATATAACCTGTTGAGAATGATTGCTCCCATGTCCAGTCACTGGTTTCGGACTTCCAACGCAAAGCTGATGTAGACCTGAAAAGCCCTCTTTGCCTCTTACCGATCCAGCGATATGCGGTCAGTGAATTCAACTGACCCGGACCATCCGAAGTCTCAACATAAGCCCTGATCTGCGGCAAAATGCGCCACTCTCCGGCCTCCCAGCGCGGCACCCACTTAATCAATGCGAAGGCTTCTGGAGGCAATCGCGCTTTAACACCTACATCCAGCTTTATTGCAGAGTTTTTCATCGTACGCCTGATCCCGACGTTGGCCCCGGAATCGCGTTCTGTAGGATCGGTTCCGGGAAGCTCATCCGGATCACGTGTTGTCACAAATATCTCCCAGCGATTCTCAATATTAGGCAGATCGACGTGCATAGAAAAGTCCGGATCCAACTTTACGCTGACACCACGATCGACCTCAAGCTCAATATAAATTCCTATCCGCAACTCGGCGGGAGGTGTATCAATCAGCTCTGCACTTTCATCCGCAAAACGAACGTCAACCATTCGAAGACGCTCGTCTACTCCCCAGACCATATTCGATCTAACGTAGTCAATGCGATCACTGTAGCTGTCGAAGACATCCGGCTTGTCAGCGGCAAACAGCGACCAATGCTCCCGGCGATCAAATGCACCAGGAGGACGAGGAGTCTCTATATCGTCACCACGTGGATCCCTGAAAATCAGTCCTGCAAGAAAATCACCAAGTTCGACCGGGTCAAGCCCCACGCCCGCCCCCACCATGAACAGATGCAGGCTCACTCCGAATTCTGTAGCAGAATAATCTGGCTCTCTGGATAGATCATCGGTTGCATTTATGCCGCAAAACTCAAGCCCTCTTTCCCTCTCGATTCCTAATGGAGACTTGAACCGTGCAGGATATCGCGGGCCGGGCAACCCAAGATAGAAGGAGCGGTAATGCCCGGCCTCCAGAGAGAGAAAATCAGTTGCACGTGCTCCAACGAGCAACCCCGGGCCTACCCGCAGCCGAAGTCTGAAGATATCGGCAAGATCCAGAACCCGGTTAGGGATATAATAGAGGAGTTTCTTAAAAAATCCGGGGCGTTTAAGCTGCTCTTCCGGAGCAGGATCAACGTCTTCGCCCTCTTTTGCAGCAAGCTTAGCGTCGACTTCTTCCGGCAAAGCGTTGGTCTGGGAGGAGATGGCGCCCGTCGATTGCACAGCCGCGACCTCGTTGGAACTATCTGCATTGGCCTGAGCTCCGGCAACTACCCCATCTGTCTTAATGGAATCATCTGCCTCTTCAGCTGGAGCTCGTACAGCAACAATCGTGCAGCATACAAAAACCAACCATTGGCATAATCTGATTCTAAAATACAATTCTGTACACCTCATGCCCTGAAATTGACTGTACCCAACCGACAATGGTCATGGTAGCCAATGCATAAGTCAATATCAACACAACAACACAACACACCATAAAAAACAGTGCAACAGCGATGCGAACAGTTCAAATTCATCTCTCGCAACAATAAAAAACCAATATGGCACGCTTTTGGCTATAATACCGCCAATGATTTACTGGGAGACTATATGCTGAACGCCTCTTACACCTTTGGGAAGATATTTAACATTCCTCTAAAACTGCACATTTCTCTGCTTATCCCTCTTTTCTGGGCCCTTAACACTGGGAATGTTGCTATTTCACTGCTTTTTGTAATAGGCATTATGGCCAGCATCACTGCCCATGAGCTTGCGCACTGTGTGGTAGCTCAGCATTACGGTTGTCGCGTCCGGGAGATCAAGCTGACCCTTATAGGGGGAATTGCCTCACTTAATGAACTACCCAAAAGGCCCAGAGAAGAGATGATTATGGCGGCAGCGGGTCCGGCTGTAAGCCTTCTCATAGGTGCCGCACTTATATTGGTCTCAAAACTGGCACCTAATCCTGCATCACCTTGGGGCGAAACATTTTACACAATGCGAAATGTGGGGGTAATTCTTGCACTGACAATGCATCTGGGCATGGTAAACATCGTTATCGGCGTCTTTAATCTGATACCGGCCATCCCCCTGGATGGCGGCCGTATTCTGCGGGCCGCACTTACTCCTCAACAGGGGTTTGTAAGAGCAACCTTCACCTCTATGCGAATCGGCAAAATACTTGCTGTTATTCTCGGTATTTTGTCAATCAGATGGGGTAATTTCCCCCTGTTTATAATCGCGGTTTTCATTTTTTTTGGTGCCGTACGTGAATATGCCCAGGCACGCGTAAAACAGATGATGGGGGGGGAATGGTTCAGCCAGGATGAATCCGTTGAGGATGACGAGGTAGAGGTAAGTGCTTCCCCCTGGGAGAAGAAAAAGGGCAAGAAACGGATACGCATAAAGCGCGACTGAGCCATTATGTCCCGTGCGCCCTGTCGCTATGGGCGCATACGCCCATATTTAACGGAGAGCCAATGAAACAGCTGCACCCGAGGTCACACAGATTCTTTCAATAGACGA
>CAZAKU010000061.1:0-8565 GCA_964485765.1 uncultured Lentisphaerales bacterium | reverse complement strand
TTCATCGATCAATACTTCAAGTTGTTGGCCGACACGTTGTTGTAAACGAGCCGAAGAAATACGCTGCTGGGTTTCCATAAAGCGGTCCCAGCGTTGCTGCTTGATGTCTTCGGCTACGGGTTCCGGAAGATCGTTAGCTTTAGCACCGTCTACCGGCGAGTACTGAAAGCAACCGACACGATCAAGTTGGGCTTCTTCCAGCCATTCCAGCAGCATTTCAAAATCTTCTTCCGTTTCACCCGGGAACCCAACAATTACATCTGTTGACAGGGCCACGTTTGGAACTGCCTTCCGCAGTGCACGTACGGCATCGAGATACTGGGCTCTGGTGTAGCCCCTGCGCATTCGTTCGAGAATCGGGTCGGAACCGGACTGTACGGGCAGGTGCAGATGTGAGCAGACTTCAGGGATCTCCTGCATAACACGAATCAACTCGGAAGTGCAGCCGGAAGGGTGTCCCGATGTAAAACGGAGACGTTTCAGACCCTTTATTGCTGCCAGCTGTTCGAGCAGTCTCGGGAGAGGTTCTGTTAGTCCGGTAGGTGATTCGCTGTTCTCAGGGAATACGCTGTTACGCCTACCGTAGTTCATTACACTTTGGCCAAGAAGGGTTACCTCGCTTACTCCCTGTGCCGCCAATGTCTGAAGCTCCTGCTCTATCTCTTTGGCGGGACGACTGTACTCATGCCCTCTGACATCGGGAACAATGCAATATGTGCAGCGACGATCGCAGCCTAAAAGTATTGTAACGAATGCTGTGCTTTTCCCCGGCAGATGCCCCAGAAGGACCTCTCGACGGCCATCCTCCTCTTCATCGGCAAGTATTGGACCTTCACCAGCCTTCAATCTACTGATAATTTGAGGTATCTCTGTCTGGCGGTGTGTTCCTACTGCAAAATCGAGTAGGGGGATCTGATCGAAAAGCTCCTTTCCCATGTTCTGGACCATGCAGCCCATCACTCCTACAATACGGTTTGGGGGTTTCCTTTTAGGAGCACAAAGCATTCCAAGCTTTCCTACTGCTTTATCCTCCGCTTTCCCCCGTACGCTACAGCTATTAACGATGATAACATCGGCACTCTCTTCACCCTCTGCTGCCTGCAACCCCTTCTGTTCGAGCGCGGCCGCAACGGATTCTGTGTCACGAACGTTCATCTGGCAACCGTATGTATGGATATAATATTTCACTCGAAAACCAATACTTCCTTCTGGATTCTGCCTTTAATCAACCTTGGTTTCTCTTCCCATTCCCAATGAAAGTTTTCAGGGTACCATTCTGCGGACATCAGCGCACCCTTTACTTTAAACTCAAAGAGTTTTGTTATAGGAAACGTAATTAATCCCATTATTTTGCCGGGAATAGTGTCAGGATTCAGCAGCCGTAACTGGATAGACATTTCAAGGTTATCGGTGAAGTTGTATTCTCCATGACCTTTAAGGCTGAATACATCACCTTCGAGGATGATTTTATCGGAACGTATGGCGTTGTCACTTATGGTGAAGTCGATTTTGGCATCGGATTGGCAGAGGATGAAGTCGAGACCCGGTATGAGCTTTGCCATTATGGAGGTGAGGCCGGCAAACAGGGGCAGCCTGAAGAGCTCACCATCGCGGACCTGTAATTGGCCCTCTCCTTTGAGTGTTGTCTTTCGTCTGGGGTTGGTTGATCCGCTCAGTGTCAGGTTGCCGTTGAGCTCACCTCCGAAGGTGTTAGTGACGTTGTAGGCGGATTGCAGGAATTCCCCGAAATGAATTCCGTCAGCTGTAAGCAGCGTTGTGAAAACCGGGGTTGCTCCATGATCTACTGATATATGGATCTCGCCGGAAATATCACCTGAATATGCCTTAACGGAGAGGACGGGGATTGATATGTTTGCTCCGCTTGTGTTGGCACGGAAGCGTACACTGTCTGCAAAGAGTGTTTTGTATAGAACATTAGATGCGACGCCGGTGACAGTGACACGGTTGGCCGCGGCATTTGTGAAGCACACCACACCTGAGGTCATTATTTCAGGAGGTTTTTGGCATGAATATATGCGCAAGTTGTCAAGAGGGACCTCAGGGATTGCATCAATTACAGCATCGAGGTCTATTGTTGATCTTGTTTTAAAGGTTAATGTCTTGGTTGCGCTATCGGTAGCGATAGAGATATCGGCGCTACCCTCTTCGCGTGTTATATGACACCGGCTAAGCTCGGTTTTCTCCCACTTCTTCCGCCCGAGGACTCTAAATTCGCCGCTTATTCTTTTGCACGGTACCCTGTTGTACGATCCACCCTCTATATCAAATGTGATACTGATCTCTCTATTTGGGATATTCTTGTCGTGGGATGCTGTCAGGGTTAACGCGGCAGGTTCTTTGTTGTCTGTGATTCTGCTTACTATGTTTACTGCGTAACCTGTTTTCAGTCCCTTTAGAAGGGGCAGTACATCTGCCGGCATCACACGCCCCTCTAAATAAGCATGAAGTGTTTTCAGAAACGTGTCGCCGTTAAGAGTTACATCTACATATGCCCCCGGAGAGGAGCCATAGACTCGTGTATCACGGAGTTCTATTTTGTCAGGTCCGAAACGCAGCAGAGCAGATGCGTTGGTTGTTGTTGCGCCAATGACTGTGAAATGATCCGCACGCAGAGGGAGATTAATCCATGGACGGTTAGCTCTAGAAATTTTTACCTTTGGAGGTCGCGCTTTTGGCGGCTTAATAAACATGGGAGGGTGGATAGCCGCCGTTTTTATATGTATGTCGCGGATATGAATTACACCCCTTAAAAGTTGGATTAGGTCTATGTCAACAATGCCTGCGTTGGCTGTGACCAGGGGGCCGTCGGCCACATATTTGCGGTAAAGGGCAAATGTTTTTACAGAAATGCCTTTACCGGGAAGGTACCTTGCGTGGCCGATCTCTATGCTGTGATCTTTTCGGCTCAGTCGGTTTTCGAGAGCATCAATAGCCCAGCGCGGGAATCCATATGTTGTGACAACACAGAATAAAACGGTTAATCCTAAAATGAGGGCTGCAAAAGTGAAAATCAGTACCCGCATCAGGCGACGCACCACTTTCTTAGGTTTAGTCGCCGGGCTATTTCTCAGACTGGTACTTAGTTTTGCAGATGGTGTCTGCTTTTCAGTCATAATCTGGGTAGTCGTCCTCGAATCGCAACTCTTCCCATTTTTCAGTAGATTTTGAGCTGCGCACAACAGCATCTATGAAAGACATAACGCGAATTCCGTCACTTACCCGGGGGTAATCTGATGGTGTTTTGACCTTTTCTCCATCAAGTATCGGAATAAGTTCATCGAAAAAGTTATTGTAGATGCTGGTGAGTGCTCGTAAGTATCCTTTTCCGGCTTTCTGCGGCATCCAGATTGACTCGGCCTTTGGTGCCGGGAAGGTTGGCGGTTCAGCTGTTATTGTTTTTGCCGGTTTGTCAATCGGACGCAGAATAAGTTTTTCAGCATCATCATGTCGCCATTCCATACCGGCAACATCGCCATATACACGGATAGAGAGTCCGTTTTTCTCTCCGGCAGCAATTTGTGATGACCATAGCACTCCACGTGCACCGTTATTAAAGCGCAGGAGTACACTGCCGTCGTCATCCAGCGGGCGCCCCGCAATAAATGTGTGTAGATCGGCGCAGACTTCTGTGATTTCAAGGCCTGTGATGTACTCTGCCAGGTTGGCGCAGTGCGAGCCCAGATGTGCTATGGCGCCGCTTATACCTGCACGACGGGGGTCGGTCCGCCAGCCGGCCTGCTTTTGCCCGGCAGTCTCTTTCCTTGTTGAAAGCCAGCCCTGAGGGTATTCAACAACAACACGGCGGATATTGCCTATTTTCCCCTTGGAGATCAGCTTTTTCGCTTCCTTCACCATCGGGTAACCTGTGTATGTATGTGTCAGGCAGAACTCGCGATTCATGAACTCTAACTTTCGCTTTAGATTCAATGCTTCATCCATAGATGTTGTCATCGTCTTTTCGCAGATAACATCGAAGCCCTGATCAATGGCCGCCATAGTGATGGGGTAATGCATGTTATTCGGTGTTACGATTGAGACACAATCCATCCGATCCTCTGCGGATATTCGGGCCTCTTTGCGCATCATATCACGGTATGTGCCATAGGTCCTCTTTGGGTCAATCTCGAGGATTTCTCCACATTCTCTCGACTTTATTCGCATCGTCGCAAATGCACCGCTGACGAGTTTTGCCCGATTGGTAGCCTTTATTGCCGCTCTGTGAAACTGGGCCACCCAGGAGTCAGCACCCCCGCCGACCATGCCAATTTTTATTACTCGATCCATTATGCATTCCTTCGAAATCTAAGTTTCATATTCAAGTAGTTAGCTACATGTGCAGAGCACGACGAGAAATACTTCTCGCTCAAGTAGGCTTGAAGCATAGTCTTTTTCTTACACCTGCGGCAAGCTTTTTCGGGTAAGGATACCGCGTTCGCCATGTTGTGTTGCATGAATCTTCTGAGGTGGGGTACAATCACCTTATGCGTGGACCTGTTAACAGCGATGTGGATACTCCTCCGGTATGCGGAAACGGTAATTTTTATCTGCTTCTGAAGCTGGCCGGTGGAGAGGATGGTGGTGATCGTAGCGATTTATCCCCGCAGGAAGATGTTGTAAGGCTTGCTGCCAGGCACAGGGTCCGTTCGCTGCTTGGCGGGTATGGCTGCATTGGCACGGCGATCTCCTCCGCCCTGTATCGATGGAGTGTGGAGAACGCACGTAATCATGCACTGTTAAAACGTGTAGCACGTACTCTGGATGATGGCGGTGTAGATTTTGTGTTAATCAAGGGCGCTGCGATCTGTGCTGTCAACGGTGAGCAGGATAGCCGCGATTATGATGATGTAGACATATTGATTAGACCTGAATCGTATAAAGGAGCAGCAGTCCTCATGGCCGACCTTGGTTTGCATACCAGCCACCCGTTGACGGATAATATAGTTGATAATCTGGCCAGGTCGGGTGGGCATCTCGGGTTTCGTGGTGAAAATGGTGAGTGTGTGGAGCTTTCAAGCAGAGGGTTGCTGCCGTATTTTGCCAGAGTGCCATTGAATGCGTTTTTCGAAGGCAGTGTAGTGAAACAGATTGAAGGTATGGGCATACGCTGTGCCGGCAGAATAGAGGCTATGGTGCATCTGTGTGCACACGGCTGTGAGCATAACTGGACACGACTAAGATGGGTTCTGGATGTCGTGTATATGATTGATAACCTATCTTTGGATGACTGTCACGCATCTGCAAACGCAGCTAAAAGATGGGGGCTTGCGCGCTGCCTTGATGTTTCGGTTTCTCTGATCGGAGTTCTTGGTCTGCCATTGGCGAGGGATAAAGCTCTCGCTTTGTGCAGTAGGGGTTGTTCGGGGGGGATTGTCAGGCGCTTGGCGCAGGAGGCCGAATCTGTTCTGGAATGTAACGAGGGCCGTTTTTATCTGCCTCGCAGGCGCATGTTGCGCTATCAGCTTCTCTGCAGAGAGCGGTTGCGTGACCGCATAATGATGCTTTGCAGGTTGTTATTGCAGCCATCGCGGGACGACATAATACGCTCAGATTCGCATCCATGGATTTGCAGGAGTATGTTTTCTGTACGGATCTTCGGTCTTATTCATCGACGACTGATATATTCTCGAATCCGAAGTTGACCTGCTTTATCTTAAGATTATGTTTCTGCGAAAATTCTCTGATAGATTCCATTGCTTCTGGATCCGGTTTAGATGAGAGAATAATTCCGGTGATACGCTTGCTGAGTATCCACCCCTTAGTAATATTGTTCAGATGTGGGATTACATGAACTCCGTGCACCGTACGACCACTAAGGTTTTCGTCCTCAACGCATAAGGCGGCTATAGAGGGCATGTCCTCCTGTTGAGGCATGTTGTACATGGACTGCAGTAACGCTGCGGCATCAAGCCCTGCGCCGTATATGATGTGGTTTTCTGCATTTACATTGTGGTGACGGCGGTGTGAATCTGAAACGTCCACCAACGCACGTCGCACGATCCGGGTTCCGAGAAGAAGGGTTACCGCGAATGATGAAAATAGAATAGATGTCTGCAGTATATCTTTTGAAAATCCGCTTTGTAAAGAGGTGATACCGCATGCAAGCATTGCCCCGGCCATGATTCTGACCGCAAGGGTGACAAGGTCGAGAACTCTTGCTCTACTCCATACATGATTATATGTTTTTGTGATTACAAGCACAGAAAATGTGGTTGTTACATATACATGCGCCTGACGCAGAAAAATGGACTTTAAATATGACAGAGTGTTCGTGTTGGAGGAGAGGGCAAACGCTATAAGAATTGCAGTAGTAAGAGCAATTATATCCAGCGGAATGTATGTAAGTGTCGCAACAAATTTTGATGTTGGGCGGTGTATGCCCCTGGCCAGTGCGGTTGCTGTAAGGTTGATCTCTGTTCTGGCAAGATGTTTTACGACTACATAGCAGCCGAGAACAAATGCTATCAGGAATATGCCGTGAGCACTTGAGGCAAAGAATGCCGCCAGAATACCAACGCTCACCATCGCTACCGCAAAGATATAAAGGATGATGGCCGCGTTGCTCTGTGTCATTCCTGTTTCCAGTAAACGGTGGTGAATGTGCTCGGCGTCAGCACCGAATATTTTCACCTTTTTCGCTCCACTGGGGGATAGCATCTTACGGGCAAAGCGCCTCCATATTGCCAGAACAGTGTCGAAGATTGGAATGCCAACGGCAAGAAGAGGCACACCTACCGTTGCAATCGCAACGGTTTTTGAGGAGGTCGATAATGGGAGTATGGCCAGGAACAGGCCCAGGAACATACTGCCGGAGTCTCCCAGGAATATTCTCGCGGGATGAAAGTTGTAGCGCAGGAATCCGATACATGCGCCGGTTACGGCAATACATACCATTGTGTCGGCAGGCATTCGGCGCAGCATCAGCGATCCAGCCAGACCTATGGCCCCGATAGCCCCAAGCCCACTTGCCAAACCATCTATGCCATCGATAAGGTTAAAGGCGTTAATTATGCCTACTATCCATAAAATTGAGACAATAAAGTTTATGATAAGAGGGAGTTCACTTCCCAGCAGGGTGTCGACCTGAAATCCAAGGTGAAATGCGATAGTAGCGGTTATGAGCTGACCAAGTAATTTTAACCATGGCGATATTGAGAAGCGATCGTCTATCAACCCTATAATCATAAGAAAAGATGAGACAGCAAGGAATTTGAGCCACCAATCCTGTGTAAGTTCACCGGCAAGTTCTCCCCAGTTGATAAGGAATGCTGTTGCCAGTGCGCAGTGGGTCGCAATAAAAACGGCTATGCCGCCGCATCTCGGGATCGGTCGTGTTTGAAGTTTTCTGGGGCCCGGCCTGTCAACAAAACCGAGTTTCGGGGCTAACTTTATAAGAACAGGTGTCAACACAAGCGTAAGCACCAGGGATGTCGCAAGTGTTGCAATGTATTTTATGGAGTGGTAATCATGGTGTGTTTTAAGAATTCATGAAGATTGCGCGTTGCGATAGGAGTGCGGGATTATATATTGGTATAGTTTTCGGGTGGGCTTAAGCAGTCTTGTGATAAATAGAGGTCTAATGTCATTTGCGCTCCACGCCATGCGGTCCCAACGGTTGGCTCGAATACGATGCCTAATGGATTTCGCACTGGCTCCACCGGCTGTCATCGTAACAAGATCCGCAGGGATATAGGCCGCTTTAATCTTGTGCAGGTGCAGCATGCGTAACATGATTTCGTAGTCGGCGCTGGTCCCAAGGTCTGTGCGGTAGCCTCCTAACTTTTCGTAGTGAGACCGGAGCAGAAAAAACGTGGGGTGTGGGGGCATCCATCCATACAGGAATGAAGTAGGTTTCTTTGGGGAACTTCGCCATATTCGACAGGTTCTTTCGGTTTTCGGGTCTATATAGTGCAAGTCGCCGTAACATGCGTCGATATCTGGCTCTGACAGAGCGGCTTCAACCAGAGAGAGAGTTTTATTCGTGGTAAAGGCGTCGTCGGCATTCAGCATTCCTATTGCATCACCTGCAGAATGGCTTATTCCGCGATTCATGGCGTCATAAATGCCATTGTCAGGTTCCGAGAACACTTTTATGGGGCGTTCGCGGGAGGAGGTCTTTTCAGCGAAAGTTAATGCTATTTCGTGTGATCCATCGCTCGACCCGCCATCAACAATGATATGTTCGCATTTGGTCTCCTGCCCGGCAACGCTTTCAAGCGTGCGCAGCAGCGAAGACTTTGCGTTAAGAACGGGGGTTACAATGGATATCTTCACTCTCGTCCCTCCTTGTTCTGCCCGAATTCAAGTATCTTAGCGCGAACTTGCCAGAAGTATGAGGTCTTGAGGAGGGTAAAAAGAAGTCCAGCACGACCATCTAGGAAACCGCCACGCAGTATATAGGCCCCTATGAAATATAGCGGCCCGAGGAAAACGCTGTTGGCCAGGCTATATTTTATGCGCTGCCGTAAAGTCAAATCTCTCCAGTATTCTCTATGCCCGGTTAGCCAAAGGTACCTATGTGCCTCCCACGATGAATATGCGTTGTGC
>CAZAKU010000060.1:0-12856 GCA_964485765.1 uncultured Lentisphaerales bacterium | reverse complement strand
CTCTTATGGCCGGGCAGAGTGTTGGGTTGATCAATCGGGAGGAGTCGATTGAGGAGATCTTTGATGATCTGCTTGGGGGGATTGAGACGGAGCTGAAGCGTGTGCGTGGGGTACTTGCGTAGTTGCTTGCGTAGTTGCTTGCTTCGCTGCGCAACCGCCTTTCCTCCTTCGTTCCTCTGGAACTACGGCGGACATGCCATCGTAACAAGCCGGGCATACCTATGCACCGGCTCACGTTGCGCGGCGCCATCCGGCGCACTCTGACGATCCGTTTTTCCATCCCTCGGAGACTCGGGCACCGAAATGGCGCCAACGGGGGCACCTTTCACATCGCAGAAGCCTGGGCTGCGCCCGCTTCTTTGATGAGCCCGCTTTGCGGGCGTTTGCAGAGAGGGTTGTGTGGGCGTGGGGTTGCTGTTGCTTACGTGTGTGGGTTGCGTGGGTGGGTTGCATGCCACGCCGTAGGCCTTGCGTAGGCGGGTGTGATTTGTTGGCGCCATTTCTTGGCAAAACGAACCGCCAGAGCACGCCGCTTGATCCGAATGCCACTGGCATTCGGAGTTGCTTGCTTCGCTGCGCAACCGCCTTTCCTCCTTCGTTCCTCTGGAACTACGGCGGACATGCCATCGTAACAAGCCGGGCATACCTATGCACCGGCTCACGTTGCGCGGCGCCATCCGTCGCACTCTGACGATCCGTTTTTCCATCCCTCGGAGACTCGGGCACCGAAATGGCGCCAACGGGGGCACTTTTCACATCGCAGAAGCCTGGGCTGCGCCCGCTTCTTTGATGAGCCCGCTTTGCGGGCGTCTGTAGAGAGGGTTGCGTGGGCGTGGGTTAACTCAAGACAGAGGCCGGTAGCGTGTACGGTGCGGCTGCTGTGCTGATTCGCCCAGCGTTTTGGCGCGCCATTCGTGGTAGGCCTGGTAGTTTCCTTCGAACCAGTTTACCTGGCTGTCGTTTTCGAAAGCCAGAATGTGCGTGGCAATGCGGTCTAGGAACCAGCGATCGTGGCTTATAACTACAGCGCACCCGCCAAAGTTGATCAGCCCCTCTTCGAGAGAACGCAGGGTGGCAACATCGAGGTCGTTGCTGGGTTCATCGAGAAGGAGGAGGTTGCCGCCGCTTCGCAGCAGTTTGGCAAGGTGTACACGGTTGCGCTCGCCGCCGGAGAGATTACCAATCTTCTTTTGCTGATCGGTTCCCTTCAGATTGAAGCGTGAGCAGTAGGCGCGGCTGTTCATAGTGCGGTCGCCCAGTTGAATGCTATCCTCGCCGTCAGTGATCTCTTCCCATACGGTCTTTTCGGGGTCGAGTGCATCGCGGAACTGGTCAACGTGAGAAACCTGTACGGTTTCACCCACCAGCAGTTCGCCGGAGGATGGTTCCTCGGTGCCCGTGATCATCTTGAAAAGGGTTGTTTTGCCCGCTCCGTTGCCGCCTATGATGCCGATAATCCCGCCGCGGGGCAGACTAAAGGTCACGTCGTCCATTAGGAGCTTGTCGCCGTATGCCTTGCAGAGCAACTTTGCTTCTACTACACGGTCGCCCAAACGGGGGCCGTGTGGAATCTGAATGGTAAGATTGTCCTCGCGTGTGTCGACCTCCTGAGTGGACAATTCTTCGTAGCGGCGCAGGCGGGCCTTGTTCTTCGTTAGACGGGCGGAGGCATTCATCCTGATCCAGTCCAGCTCCTGTGCCAGCAGTTTGCGGCGCGAGGCATTCATCTTAAGTTGACGCTCGGCGATCATCTGCTTCTGCTCGAGCCAGGCTTCATAGTTTCCTTTGTAGGGATATGTTCGCCCGTTATCGATCTCGAGTATCCATTCGGTGACGTTTGAGAGGAAGTAACGGTCGTGGGTGACAACAATCAGGGTTCCGCTGAAGCGCTTAAGGTGCTCCTCCATCCAGCCGACACTCTCGGCATCGAGGTGGTTAGTGGGTTCGTCGAGAAGCAGGACGTCGGGGTTGCTTAGAAGAAGCCTGCACATAGCCACGCGGCGGCGCTCTCCGCCTGAGAGGGTCGCGACATGTGCGTCTCCGGGAGGGAGGCGCAGGGCATCCATAGCCATCTCCACGGTGTGGTCGAGCTCCCACAGCTCCTGATGATCGATTTCATCCTGAAGCGCGGACATTTCGTTGCCGACCTTGTCGGATTCTTCATCACTGAGATCTTCGGCGAGCATACCGCAGAGTTCATCGTAGCGGTCGAGTTTGGCTTGCTGCCGGGATACGCCTTCGGCAACTATAGCGGCTACAGTTTTCTCTGGGTCTATGTGGGGCTCCTGCTCCAGATAGCCGATACGTGCACGCGGGGCTATGTTGACTTTGCCGGTGTAGTCGTTGTCGATGCCGGCCATAATGCGCAGCAGGCTTGATTTACCTGAGCCGTTGGGCCCGATTACGCCGATCTTAGAGCCGAAAAAGAAAGACAGATTTACATCTTCGAGTATCGTCTTTACGCCGTGTTGCTTGTTTAGTCCTTCGAGATTAAATACGTATTCGCCAGCCATTTATGGTTTCTCCTGTTTCTTGCGGCGAATCCTATTGTGGCGGCGTCTCTTTGTCGAGAAGGGAATAGAAGCGGGCCAGAAAATGCGGGTTATTCTGGGCAAACAGCTCTTCGGCTATACGGTCGGCGGCGCGAATGGTGATCTGTTCGTGCTGGCAGACGAACCCCCCGGTTGAATTGGTGTGTCCGCTGGTGCCGTAGTTTATGCAGCCGCACCAGTTCATGCAGCGGGGTGCCAGCGCGCATGCAGTGCATTCCTCATCGTGGTTTCCGCGGCGGGAGAGGATGCCGATACGCTTGGTGTGGTTGATCCCCTGCATGACATTGCCCATGCAGAGTGTACTGTCACGATCTTCACCCACTACCCGCTCGCAGGGGTAGATATTGCCTGAGGGTGCAACAGCTATCTCGCCTTCACCAAACTTACACTGGTCTCCGTTGCAGTATCCCTCCTTCAGCCGGGTAATGATTTTGGCATCGATTGTGTTGAGCCGGTAGGGGGTTCCGCTTTGATAATGCTTTTTGAGATGGTCTGCGACCTTGTTGAGCTGCTGTTCGAATGTGTTGATTTCCCGCTCACCCCAGTCGGTATAGAAGTCGGGGTTAAGTGATATGCAGTTAACGTTGAGTGTTTCGGTGAGGAAACTCACCCCCGCGTGAAGGTGGTTGATGTTGTTTGGCGTAAGTACGCTGATGACCTCAAATTTGCACCCGGCTGCGATGGCATTCTTCAGTCCGTGCAGGGATGCCTCGAAGGATGACTCCCCCTTTGCGTTAATGCGCTCTATGTCGTGCATGGAGCGATTGCCATCGAGGGAGATTCCGAGAAAGAAGCCCTGTTCCACCAGCCATTCCGCCCGTTTCGGGGTCAGCATGGTGGCATTGGTTGTGAGAGTGAGCACCAGCTCGCATCCCACGTCGGCACATCGCTCTTGCATCGATCGAGTGAAGCCTTTTAGGTTTTCCCATTCCAGCAGCGGTTCTCCTCCGAAGAAACCGAGTTGCAGCTTTTCAGGTGGCGGGGAGAGCGCCATCTCCATAGCCTTTGCGGCAACATCTTTTGTCATGCTGCTGCATCTTGCTTCACCTGCGTAGCAGTATCTGCATCGCAGATTACAGTTGTGGGTAAGGATAAGAGTAAGGTTCATGCAGTTTCCGGCTGAATGGCTCTGTAAGTATCTGCTGTGTCACGATGTACGCGGTTTTGGTGTGGCGCTTTTTCGTCTATACCGGCTTAACTGGCTTTGCCGGTTTTACAGGCTTTACGGGTTCAACTGGCTTTTCAGGTGTCTTTTCGGGTGGTGGTGTCGGTGGCGCGATTATGCCGCGTATACGGGGCGGGGGGTTGGTCGCCGGTGGTGTCGGTTCAGGCCCGGGCTCACCCAGAATTCTTGGTACGCTGGGCCTTCCGAGTATATTGGGTGATTGCGATGGTGGTGTTTTGGGTGAGGGCGCTTTAGGCTGCACTTCAGGTGACGTCTTAGCCGGCGGGGAGGGCACCATGATGTCTCCCCTAATACGGAGGTCGGGGGCGTTTGCCTTGTCGGCCGCATATGCAGAGAGTGTCGCGGCCAGTAAAGCGCCTGTCCCGACGCCTATTGTTTTAAGGCACGCTTTCCCGCCGTTATGAAAACCTTTATAGGAGGGATATGCTGGATCGGTCTTTTTCTTAACGGGCTTCCTTTTCATGAGATAGTCTCCTTGGTAATGAGTTGTCCTCTTTCCCTTAGGACGTTTCTCATGCTGAACTTCTTCACAAAAAAAGTAAAATCATATATTACGGATGCTTTCACTACCATCCCATAAGCCATGATATTGCGCCATAAACGCCCAACTTTGCTAACGTTTCCGGCATGCCGCACCCGAACGGCATTCGAGAATTTCCTTCCCCTCAGGGAGGGAGTCAACCACCCGCTTCGCTGGAGCGCACGGAGGCATGGAGGAGAAGCGAACGGGACCCCGCTTCGCCACGGTTGCACAAGACAGGGAGGTCGCTAGAATCGGGCGCGCCGAATACGGCGCACCTCGATTCTCGCGACGTTGTCCTATGGAGAAGAGATGCGGGATGGGAGGGTGAACGGGGGGTTGCCTTTCAGTCTGAACGTTCTCCTCCACTCCCTCTCCTCCGAGCCTCCGAGTCTCCGTGGTGAGTCCCCCTTCTCCCTATGGGACGCTCGTGAGATGCTTTGAGATATGCGGCTTCGCATCCGCCATGTTCGCTCAATAATGATTTCTGCATCAGCATTGCGGTTCAAAGGGCAGCAAAAATGCCCCTCTTCAATCTTTTTGCCATATCTTCGAAGGTCGGAGTTGCTTGACATTTCGGGTGTATATTTGTGATGCTTTTACCTTCACGAAGGAGATAAAAATGGAATTGACTATTGAACAGCAGAAGACCTTTTCCGGTTGGGTTGCTGAGTATTGCGGCTTGAGTGAGCTTCAGAAGAGAGTTGAGAGTGAATTTGGGAAGCGTATGACCTATATGGATGTGCGTTTTTTGCTGATTGACCTCGGATTGGAACTGCCGGAAGAGCCCGTGCCGGAAGAGGATGAGCCTGAAGAGGATACTCCTGCCGAGCCGGAGGAGGAGCTTCCACCCGAGGGCGGTGTACGGGTCGAGGTCGACCGTCTGATGCAGCCGGGTGCGCTTGTGAGCGGCGATGTTACATTTGCT
Source organism: uncultured Lentisphaerales bacterium (assembly GCA_964485765.1). Taxonomy (GTDB): domain Bacteria; phylum Verrucomicrobiota; class Kiritimatiellia; order RFP12; family CAZAKU01; genus CAZAKU01. The sequence goes on along the minus strand of CAZAKU010000060.1, from coordinate 7,670 downwards.
GACGGCGTGTCGGCCAAGTGGTCGCTGGATCAGTCCGGACGCCTGGCACTGGATGCGGGAGACCCCGAGTACAGACCTGCACCGGAAGATGTTCAGGCATTTCAGGCTGAGCTGCGCAAAGCACTTGAGAGCCAGGGATTTGGCATGTAGCCATGTTTTTCGTTTCAGACGTGACGTTTTTTGTCGCCTTGACGAGAGTTGATGCGACTCATTGAAGCGGGAGTTGTAATGATACGAGTAGGCATAGGCAACGACGCACATCGTTTCGCAGCGGGGCGCAAGCTTGTTCTGGGCGGTGTCGAAATTCCGGCCGACGAGGGTCTGCTGGGTCATTCCGACGCCGATGTGCTGACTCATGCGATTATGGATGCCCTTCTGGGGGCGGTCGCCGCCGGTGATATCGGCGGGATGTTCCCTGATACGGATACCCGCTGGAAGGATGCCGACAGCCTTGAACTGCTGCAAGCCGTTGTTTCACGGCTTGCAGGGGAGGGGTGGCGGATCGGTAATGTTGATGCGACCGTAATAGCCGAAGTGCCTAAGCTGGCCCCTTATATAGGCTCTATGCGTGAGGCGGTCGCAGCTGCGCTCGGTGTTGAGACAGATGCGGTTTCCATTAAAGCCACAACCGTAGAGGGTATGGGTGCTATCGGGCGCCGGGAGGGGATCGCCGCTACGGCGGTGGCGCTGGTGTTGAAACAGGATGATTTGAAATGAAGCTTTATAATACGATGACGCGGAGCGAGGAGACAGTTACTCCTGTTACGCCGGGGCGGATCGCAATGTACACATGCGGCCCCACCGTCTATAACTATGCGCATATAGGCAACTTTCGTGCCTATATGTTTGAAGATATTTTGCGCCGTGCATTGAAATACGCAGGCTTTGACGTGACCCAGGTGATGAACCTGACAGACGTCGATGATAAAACTATTCGGGGCGCTATCTCACAGGGCCTTGCGCTTGATGACTACACCCGACCCTACAAAGATGCCTTTTTCTCCGACCTGAAGGTCTTGAATATAGAGCCTGCCGAGGAGTTCCCCGCAGCTACAGATCATGTTCCTGAGATGATTGCTCTGGTGGCGACACTGATAGATAAAGGCTATGCATACGTGTCGGATGACGGCTCGGTATACTTCAGCGTGGCAAAATTTGCTAATTACGGGAAACTTGCCCATCTGGACCTGTCGGGTCTTCAGGCGGGAGCAAGGGTGGCCCAGGATGAGTATGAGAAGGAGAGCTACGGCGACTTTGCCCTCTGGAAGGCCTGGGATGAGAAGGATGGCGACGTGGCATGGGATTCCCCATGGGGCCGCGGCCGCCCGGGATGGCATATTGAGTGCTCTGCAATGGGGATGAAGTACCTCGGTGAGACCTTTGATATTCATACCGGCGGTATCGACAACCTTTTCCCGCATCATGAAAATGAAATCGCACAGAGTGAAGCCGCAACGGGAAAGCCCTTTGTTAAACTTTGGCTGCACTGTGCACATCTGCGGGTAAACGGCGAAAAGATGTCGAAATCGCTGGGCAACTTTTTCACCCTGCGTGACCTGATCGATAAAGGTTACAACGGTCGCGAGATCAGGTATGTGCTTATGTCGGGGCACTATCGCCAGGGTCTTAACTTTACATTCGATGCATTGAAAGCGGCGCGGGTATCTCTGGGCAGACTGGATGAGTTTGTCGGCCGTATTGCCGATATTGCCGGCGATTCCGAACCGGGAGACACTCCCTTGTGGGCAACTGCTGCCGGGGAGCATTTCCGCAGTGCAGTGATGCATGATCTTGCCATGCCTGAGGCGCTGAGCGCACTCTACGAAATGGTTCATGCCGGTAATCGTGCCATCGACGCTTCTGAAGTAACAGCGCCCGATGCGGCTGCGGTAGCTGTGCTGCTCGATGATATGGACCGCGTGCTGGGTGTGCTTGAGATGGCGGAAGCTACTGAAGCCGGCAGCGATGCCGAGGCCTTGCTTGAGCAACGCGCAAAAGCACGTGCAGATCGCGATTGGGCAGAGTCGGACCGATTGCGGGATGAGCTGGCCGTCATGGGGTGGGAGGTCCGCGATACAGCAGATGGGCAGACATTGAGGCCGGTTGCATCGTGAGAGGAGCATTCATTACTTTTGAGGGGCCTGAGGGCGGCGGTAAGTCGAGCCAGGTTCTGCATCTGGCTCAGCGCTTGCGGGCACTGGGGCTGGATGTCGTTCAGACGCGTGAGCCCGGAGGTACCCCTGCGGGCGAAGCTATACGCAATATTCTGCAGCATGACAGTGCTGGCGAATCGCTTTGTCATGAGGCCGAGCTGCTGCTGTTTTCTGCCAGCCGGGCGCAGCTGGTGCGGACCGTAATTGAACCTGCACTGCAGCGTGGCGCCTGGGTTTTGTGCGACCGCTTCGTGGACTCCACTACCGCTTATCAGGGCTTTGGCCGTGAGCTGGGGGTTGAGCCGCTGCAGCCGATACATGATATGGCCATTGGTTCAACTCTTCCGGATTTGACGCTTGTACTGGATCTCGACGTCTCGCAGGGGATGGCGCGGGTTCATAGGCGGGCCGAGCTGAACGGCGGCAAGTGCGACCGTATTGAGAGTGAGCCTGCCGAATTCCACGAAAGAGTTCGGCAGGGATATTTGACTCTTGCCTCGATGTTCCCTGATCGGTACCGGATTATCGCGGCCGATGATACGGAAGATGCTGTAGAGTGCAATGTCTGGGTCGCTGTACACGATAAGCTGGCACAACGCCTGCCGCAAGGAGACCAAAGTGCTGGTCAATGATGCATTTAAACTGGTCCAGCATGCGTTTCGCAGTGGACGTCCGGGGCATGCCTATCTGCTGGTAGGTTCGCCCAGGGGCTCCGCCGGGGAGCTTGCACTGCGTTTAGTCCAGATGCTCTTTTGCACCAGCGCGGAGTTCGAAGCCTGTGGGGAATGTCATGCCTGTCTGGCATGTGCTGCACATACAGCGGTGGATGTGATGTGGGTTGAGTCGGCGCTCAAGTCCCGTATGATCAGTGCCGACCAGATGCGTGATGTGCGCAAAGAGATGCTTCAGACTAGCTATGCAGGGGGATGGAAGGTCTGTGTTCTGCTGGGCGCGGAGCGAATGAGTGAATCAGGGGCAAATGCATTTCTGAAAGTGCTGGAGGAGCCTCCGCCCCGCACCCTGTTTCTGCTGCTGTCGGATTCACCACAGTCGCTGCTTACTACGATAGTGTCGCGGTGTCAGAAGATAGATGTTCTGGGTGCTGATTCGCCGACCCTTGATGCTGAGTGGCGCGAACCGTTGCTGGATATCTTGTCGGAGCACCGGTTAGGGAGCATGAGCGGCATGGCAACCGGCGGGAAGATTGTAGCGCTTCTTGCAGGGATGAAGAAAGTTGCCGAAAAAATTGTGCTTGATGAACGTGATGACGAGGTTGTTGATGAGGCGCGTGATGTGATTGATGCGCGTATAAAGGCTCGTTACATTGAGATGCGCCTGGATCTGTTGCGCTTTCTTGAGGGATGGTATCGTGATATACTTCTTCTCGTTGTAGGTGCCGATCCCGAGACGCTTCACAATGCTGATAAAATTGATGTTTTGCGGGAACGTTCGACGGGTTACTCGGTTCGTCAGGCTTTGGGGTTTGTGAAGATAGCTGAGAACGTGGCCCGTCAGCTTGGACGGAATTTGATGGAGGCCGAGGTATTCGGCTATTGGATGGGGCGGTTACCTTAATAATGTACAGAATTGCCAAAGTGGAAGTCTCCGACCGGCGTGCCTTTTCATGCACGGTTAATCCGGAACTTGAGCTCATACGCGGAGATAACTGTGTTGTAGAGGCTGAAGGGGCACAGGAGATCGGTTGTGTTCTCAGGATTCGACAGCTGGAGGGTTCGGCGACAAGTGAAAAGCGCCTGCCGGTTGTGCTTAGGATAGCTGAACGCAAGGATATGGTCAGGTCCGAGGAAAATGCTGCCATGGCTAAGACGGCTCGCTTTACGATAGTGAACCGTTTTAAAGAGTGGAATCTGAACATCCGGGTACTTACGGTGCATTACTCCTTCCGGCGTCAAAGGTTGGTGATTGGCTTTGCCACTGATCAGCAGCTGGATGTGCGTGACGTTGCCCATCGTTTGCATCACGAGTTTCGCCTGCGGGTGGAGATGAAGCAGATGGGCGTACGTGATGAAGCCGGGATGATCGGAGGGATAGGTCCCTGTGGGCGTAACATATGCTGCAGTACCTGGCTCACTCATTTCAGATCGGTCAATGTTCGCATGGCAAAGACGCAGTCGCTCTCGCTGAGCCCCACTACGATAAGCGGGATGTGCGGCAGGCTTAAGTGCTGTTTGCGTTATGAGTATGACCAGTATCGTGAGGCCGGCCATGATATTGCCCGCGAAGGTACGTTCGTGAAGGTTGGCGAATATGATGGTGTTATTGTCGGCCGTGATGTGCTGCGGCGTCAATTGACCGTGCGGCTCAAGGGTGAGCACAGGGTCGTGCATGTTTCAGTGGATGAGGTGGAGATCATTAAGGCTGCGGATGATTCGCGGCAAGGAGATAGACGTGAACATAATGGTAATCAACGGCCCCAATCTGGATCTTCTGGGAAAGAGAGAGCCCGGAGTGTACGGTCTGGAGACACTGAAGGGAATTCTGGAAAAGCTGGAGGCCCGGGCCGGGCAGCTGGGAGTGACGATAGCGCCACACCAAAGCAACAGTGAGGGTGAACTGACAGGGTTGATCGGGCACGCCGATGAAACATGCGACGCAATAATTATAAACCCGGGCGCTTATACTCATACCAGTGTTGCCCTGCGCGATGCGATTTCGGCCTCCGGTCTTCCGTGTGTTGAGGTCCACCTGTCGAATGTTCATGCCCGTGAGGAGTTCCGGCATAAGAGTTTAACGGCGCCGGTTTGCATAGGGCAGCTGTGCGGATTTGGTGGTGACGGATATGTTATGGCACTTGAGGCGCTGGTGCGTCGTTTGAAGAGGGATTAAATAAAATGGTTGATAGTAAGCCTGTTGAATTGGTTATAGTTGGGTCGGTGAGTCTGGATACGGTAGAGACACGTGCCGGACGCCGTGAGGAGATCCTTGGCGGTTCGGCGACTTTTGCCTGTGCAGCCGCTGCTCTGTTCAGCCGCTGTGGGATGGTCGGTGTTGTTGGTAGTGATTTCCCCGCTGAGGCAACCGCACGCTGTGAGTCTTTCGGTATCGACTTGCAGGGCCTGCAGCAGGTCCCGGGAAAAACGTTCCGCTGGGGTGGCGTTTACGATGCCGATATGATTAACCGCAGCACCCTGTTTACCGAGCTGGGTGTGTTCGCTGACTTTTCTCCGGAGCTACCTGCATCTTACAGGGGTGTAAAGCATGTGCTTCTGGGCAACATCGCCCCCTCTCTGCAACTGCATGTGCTGGAACAGGTGGAGGGCTCGCCGTTTGTAGCAACCGATACTATGGATCTCTGGATAGATATCGCCCGTGATGACCTTATGAAGGTTCTGCAGCGCACCGATCTTCTGATGCTGAACGATGGTGAGGCAAGGGCATTGAGTGGTTGTTATAACCTAATGGACTGCGCGGCATGGCTGCGCGAGCAGGGACCTGAATTTGTCGTCATAAAGAAAGGCGAGCATGGCGCCATGCTCTTTTCGGATGCGGGAATCTTCCTCGTTCCGGCTTACCCAGTGCGCGAGGTCATCGACCCGACCGGTGCCGGCGATACATTCGCCGGTTCATTCATGGGAATGCTGGCTCGCGGAGGGAATACCGATGCCGAGTTGCGCCGCGCCCTGATGCATGCTTCTGTGGTTGCCTCTTTTGGAGTTGAGGGCTTCAGTCTGGATTGTTTCGATGAGCTTGGGCAGGCTGAAGTAGAAGGCCGTATGCGTGAACTGGAGACTATGGTCCGCATTGCGCTATGAGACCTTTCTCCCTGCTGGTAAAGCCGGCCTCTGCAGATTGTAATCTGAGGTGCAGGTACTGTTTTTACCTGGACCGCTGTGAGCTGTATCCCGATACTCCCCGGCATCGTATGTCTGAGGAGGTACTGGATCTGATGATCCGTACCTATATGGCAACGGAGCAGCAGCAGTACAGTATTGGCTGGCAGGGGGGAGAACCAACGCTTATGGGCGTTGATTTCTATCGCAAAGCAACGGAGTTCCAGAGTAAGTACGGTAAACCCGGATGCCTGGTCTCGAACGGATTGCAGACCAACGGCACATTGATCGATGATGAGCTGGCCGGGGTGCTGCGGGAGTACAACTTCCTGGTTGGAGTGAGTGTTGACGGCCCCGAGGAGGTCCACAACCCGAATCGGCCTACAGTGAGTGGTTCAGGCTCGCACGCGGCAGTTATGCGGGGAATCGAATGTCTTAAACGACACAAGGTCGAGTATAACGTGCTGACACTGGTTAACAGTGCGAATGTGGCACGCCCTGCAGAGACTTATAAGTATCTTCTGGATATGGGTGTCCTGTACCACCAGTACATTGAATGTGTTGAATTTGACAGTCAGCGCAACCTGATGCCATTTGCTATAACCGGAGAGCAGTGGGGTGATTTCCTGTGTACGGTCTATGATCAGTGGTATCCCGCTGATACGCGCCGTGTCTCTGTGCGGCTGTTTGATTCTATTCTTGCAACAATGGTTGATGGCGTTGCTAATACGTGCAGCCGGGGTATGGATTGTCGTGCATATCTTGTTGTTGAGTATAATGGAGATGTGTATCCCTGTGATTTCTATGTGAGAGAGGATCTGAAGCTTGGGAATATAATGACTCACAGCTGGCAGGAGATGCAGGACTCGCCGATTTATGCGGAGTTCGGGCGGCGTAAGCGCGAGTGGAATGCTGCCTGTGATGTTTGCCGGTGGAAGACGCATTGTGCCGGGGATTGTCCGAAGAACCGGATGGGGCATGGGGAGGGCGATTCGCGTTCTTTGAGTGAGCTGTGTTCAGGGTGGAAGATGTTTTATGAGCACTCGGCTTCCGGGTTTGAGAAGCTGGCGGGAGAGATAAGGGCGGAGAGGGCTGAGTCGCAGAGGCAGTTTGAGATGCAGCAGCGTATGGCTGCTGCTCCGCGTGCGCGTGTGGGGCGGAATGAGGCTTGCCCGTGTGGGAGTGGCAGGAAGTTTAAGAAGTGCTGTGGGCGTAGTTGATTTGTAGTGGGTTGCTTGAGTAGCGAGTCGTGGGTGGGTTCCGGCTTCGAGCTTTGCTTTTTATGCTACGGGGTTCACAAGTGGGGCCGTTGGAGATCATCAAATTGAAAGTGAGCTTTCGATCTCGTATTCAAGTTCCGCTATCGGTTTCCCGCCCTTCATGAACCCGCATGGATTCTCTCCTGTTGGATCAAAACCCAGCTTCTCAATAACCCTCTTGCTTTGTGTATTCCATGTCGCATGTGCTGTTGTGATCTTTCGGGCCTCAAGTTCAGAGAATCCAAATTCTATAACAGATTGAGCTGCTTCCGCAGCAAAGCCATGCCCCCAATGCTCAGGATGCACCCAAAAACCGATATTCCATATAGAGGGTGTGTCCTCCTGTCTAATTCCTATGCGCCCGATTGGCATCATCGTTTCGCCTAAATCTACCGTGAAGGCATAGGCACTACCTTCTTTCCATGACTTCAGGTTCTTCTGGGTTATCGCCACCAGTTCATCTCGGC